>JBFLXL010000006.1 GCA_040757205.1 Bacillota bacterium | reverse complement strand
TGTATACTTGGAGCACGGTTTCAGGGGGTGACATTTTCTCAGGCCACTTTAACGATCTTAAGGGGTGACATTTTCTCAGGCCAAATTAGCGTGTTCTAAGGTGACATTTTCACTGGCCGTTGACACACTCACGTTGACCCACTCACGTTGACGGCACACTCACGTTAATTAACGGGGCATGCTGTTGGCGGCATGCTCACGTTGACGGCGCTAACGGCGCTTGCAGCCCTCGGCTGAGGTCGGTTTTTCCCCAGGAGGACAAGCCGTCCTGATTGTCTTCCCGACAGAAATGACTATCGACAATATTCCGAGTTTTTAGAAGGTATTTATTGCTGCGTATAGAACTAGACATCTAGATAACGTCGCAAACAGTGCGACCTACCGGTGGAACCAAGGGTAGATGGCGCTTGACGCCGAGACCGGCTGTGTTCCGTACAGGAATTGCGGAGTATTCTTGCCCTTCGCCGCCATACTTATCAGTAATCTCCGTTGTCCGCAGTCGTTTTCGGTAACCCCAAAACGTACTAGCAATGCTTGACAGCGTAACCTATTGCCCTATGCACTGCAGCTATCTGCGCCTGTATCCTTTCACGACTTCAATGCCAGTGAAAGGAGGGTTGTTGATGACCGCAAACTACAAGGAAACCATCGACAACAACGTGGCCCAGATGATCAAAAAGTATTCTCCCGAAAAACCTGTGTCCCATTCCGCCCAACCTGCGCCCCCGCCGACGGCCAATCCGGCAGCTATCGGCACGCGTGATGGCGAATCTTTCTTCGCCAGGCTTTGGAAGGCCATATTCAGGTAGAACATGAACTTCAAAACCGCCCGGCCACGGGCGGTTTGTTTTCTTTTCGGCAGTTGTGGAGCGGGTGATGGGAATCGAACCCACGTACCCGGCTTGGAAGGCCGGTGCTCTACCATTGAGCTACACCCGCACGCTTCAACATTATAACCCGGACGGCGCCCCGCGTCAAAGTTTTTGAAGCGCCAGCAGCTCGGCGACCGCCCCGAGGGCCTTGGTGAGGGCGCGGCCGCGGTGGCTGATCCGGTTTTTGGTCGCCAAGTCAAGTTCTCCAAACGTCATGCCATACTCAGGCACATAGAACAGGGGGTCGTACCCAAAGCCTTGGGTTCCCCGCAGCCCGTACCCGATGAACCCCTCACAGGTTCCCTCCGTAAGCCGCTCGATTCCCTCCGTGGTCACCAAAGCAATTACGCAACGGAAGCGGGCCTGCCTCTTGTCCCACGGCACCCCTTCCAGAAGGCGGAGCAGTTTTTCGTTGTTGCGGCCGTCATCCCGGGGTTCCCCGGCGAAAAGCGCAGAGTGCACCCCAGGCGCACCGTCCAGCACATCCACCTCCAAACCCGAGTCATCCGCCAGGGCCGGCTGCCCGGTCCGGGCCGCCACCACCCGGGCCTTGGTCAGGGCGTTCGCTTCAAAGGTATCACCGTCCTCGGGAATCTCTTCGATCTCCGGGAAGGATGAAAGCGAGACGACCGCGACCCCTAGCGGGGCCAGCAGGGCCGCCATTTCCCTGACTTTGCCTTCGTTCCTGGTCGCCAGCACCAACCGCGCCATCTAGCTCCCTCTCCGCCTTTCAATCTCTTCGGCCAGCGAACCCAAGACCGTCCGCTGTTGCTCCACCAGGCTCCGGATTCCGACAGCCGCCAGGTCCAGCAACCGGTCGATGTCGGCCCGTTCAAATGCCGTCCCTTCTCCGGTGCCCTGCACTTCCACGAAACGGCCCGCCCCGGTCATCACCACGTTAAAGTCAACCGCCGCCGCCGAGTCTTCCGCAAAACAAAGATCAAGGACGGCCTCCCCCTCAAACAGGCCCACGCTGGTCGCCGCCACGTAGTCCAGTACCGGCAGACGCGGGGTCAATCCCTCGGTGACCACGGTTTGCAGGGCGTCGACCAAGGCCACGAAACTCCCGGTGATCGCGGCCGTCCGGGTCCCGCCGTCGGCCTGAATCACGTCACAGTCCAGGATGACGGTACGCTCCCCCAGGGCGTTCAGATCGACCACCGCCCGCAGGGAACGGCCGATCAGTCTTTGAATTTCCAGGCTGCGCCCCCCGGGTTGACCCTTCACGCTTTCCCGGATTCCCCGGACCCCGGTGGCCCGGGGCAGCATTCCATATTCCGCGGTCACCCAGCCCTTGCCCGCGCCTTTCAAAAACGGGGGCAACCGGGAGTCGATACTGGCCGTGCAGATCACGCGGGTATCACCCACCTCAATCAATGCGGAGCCTTCGGCGTGCTTGTTGTAGTGCCGGGTAATGTACACCGGGCGCATCTCGGCCGGGGTCCGGCCATCCACTCGAATCATTTCCATCCTCCAGTCTTTTTTTGCGCGGCCACCCCGCCGGGATCCGCTTCACAGGCTGTAACTCTCACCCTCGCGAGCCGCCAGCACCCGGCTTCCAAAGGCCTCCGCCGCCTCCGCCGCCAAGACCGCAGGGTCGTATTCCGGCCAAAAGTGGGTCAAAACCAGACGGGCGGCTCCACTTTGCCGGGCCAACTCCCCAGCCTGAATGGAGGTCAGGTGTACGGCTTTGAGTTGGGCAAGGTCGCGTGCCAAGCCCGTGGCCTCACACAGCAAAAGCCCCGCCCCCGCCCAGTGACGAGCCAGTTCCGGAAAGCAGGCGGTGTCTCCCGAGTAGACGAACCTTTCCCCTACGCTATCACCGACCGCTACCCCGTAACCGGGAAGGGAGTGGCGCGTAGGCAAAAACTCAATCTCCAGGCTCCCGACGAAAGCCACTCGCCGATCTCCTCTCCGGGGGAGACTCTCGATCGTCCGGACCGTGAAGACTTCGTTATCCCCGGCCAGGCGCTCAAATTCAATCTGCGGCTCTTGCGGCACGAACAAAGTGAGCGGCTCCGTCCGGCTGCCGTCCCTCCTGGCGCCTTTCAGCGCGTGCCGCAGGCAGAAAAGGTCGGCGCAGTGGTCAAGGTGGAAATGGGAAACGATGGCGGCGGACAGCGCGCGGAAATCGACCGCCGCCGTCAGACGGCTGAAACTCCCGTTCCCAGCCTCCAGCAGGACCAAGATTTCTCCCTCCCGCAGCAGGTAACCCGAACAGGCGCCCCCGGCCCGCGGGTAGGGCGCCCAGCACCCCAAAACCGTGATGTTCAATCCGATCCCCCTTGCCGAAGCATTTCCATAAACGCCTCCAGGCGCACCCGGGTACGGGCGTCCAACGGCCCGGGGTTGTCCCCCTCGACGGTAAGCACCGGCATCCGCAATTTATGACGGACGATAAGGTCCTCAATCTGACGGAAGCAAAAACTCTGCGCGTAGTGAATCACGCCGCGCACCGACCGCCGCTCCAGTTCGCGTTTGACGTCCGCGAGCCGGAAAAAGATACCGTAGGGGTAGGTGTACAAGCGGTACTGCTCCACCAGGTCGTCCGTGTCAAAGGGCATGGCGAACTGGCGCTGCGTTTCGTTGAAGACCACGCGGGCCCCCAGTTGCTCCAGAAACCCGTAGATATCGGCGTTGATCGGCGGCACCCCGATATAAGCCAGGCGGATCTCCCCGCCCCGGGGAGGGGCTTGCCGCACCCGGCTCAGAAAACTGTTCACCCTGGCTCCGAACGACTCCGGGTCTCCGTCAAAGTCGCTGCACGTCACCTGGTAGAAATGGTTGTCCCAGCCTCCCACCCGGTTTTCCTCCCAAGTCAGCCGGTCCAGCTCCCGTACCGCCCCCCGGATTTCGGCCAGTCTGGAACGGGTCTCCCGCACCGCCGGCCAGTTCACCCCAAAATAGTCCATCAGTTTTTCGATCTGCAGCTTTAAAAGGTCATAGTCCCGGTCAAAAGGGTAAGCGAAGGGAATGACGCGCACCCCGGCCAGTTGCAGGGTCTCCATGAGGGCGTGGGTATTGCTGCAATCACCCTGAGTGACGGCGATCACGGTGTCGAGAGTCCGGTCCCGCAGCACCGTGGCGTAGATCCCCTTAATCCAGGCGCAGATGTTGCGCGGGTACCCCGCAACCTCGGCCTCCTCCACCAGACGCCGGGGATCGGCACTGGCAATGAATACGTTGTTTAAGTCCACCGGCACCCATCCGGCCGCGAACACAACCTCGCTCGGAATGGTGGTGGTGATGCCTATCCGCCTGGTCACTGTCCCGCCACGCTCTGCTTGTATAGTCCCTGGAAAGAGTTGCTTTGATTCAGCCGAGAAGACAAATCTCCCAAACCGATGCCGGCGTCCGGCCTAGAAAGCGGCCGGCCACCGCCCGAAAAGCGCCGGCGTTCCCGCTCACGAAGTAGCGGACCAGGGCGGCGTCAGGCTCGGGCTGCGCCTGGCCGGTGTCCGCCGAACACCCCCGCCGGAGCATGTCCAGCCGCGCGGCGTGCACGGTAGCGGCCGCAGGGTCCACGAGCACCACCTCGGGACCAAGTACCCGTTCAATCACGCCCCGCAGGAACGGGTAGTGGGTGCAACCCAAGATCAAGGTGTCCATGCGTTGTTCTTGCAGGGGTTCCAAGTATTCGCGCACCGCACGTTCGGCCGCGGGAGTGTCGACTTCCCCGGACTCGACCAGGGGCACCAGGCGCGGCGCGGCCTGGCTGAACACGGTGCAGTTCCGGTTTAGGGCCGATACCGCCCGGGCATAGGCGCCTGCTTTCACGGTCGCCTCGGTGGCAATCAGGCCGATGCGGCCGGCCGCCGACCGGCGCACAGCTTCGGCTGCTCCAGGCTCGATCAGACCGATCATCGGTACCGGAAAACGGTCGCGCATCAGCCGGAGGGAAACCGCAGAACTGGTATTGCATGCAAATATAATGTAATCGGCCCCTTGACTGCAAAGAAAACCGATGATCTGTTCCGCGTAGGACAGCAATTCGTCTGCGCTTTTGTCCCCGTACGGAACGTGGGCGGTGTCACCGAAGTAAACCAGCCGCTTTCCCGGCAACAATTCAGTTGCTTCCCGGACAACCGTCAGCCCCCCCACCCCGGAATCAAACAGGCCGACCGTGCCTTTTGCCAAACACTTCTCCTCCTAAAGGGGCACTCGATGCGACCCGTTCGCGGGTCTAACATATTTCTATTCTGGCGCAAGCAATTCCTGCCTACACGGAACCGGCCAAAAACCCCCGGACAGCGCCGGGGGTTCGGGTTTGTTCAAAGCTGACCGGGTGTCAGTATTCCTGGAAGTAAGCCTGCAATCCGGCAGCAATGGCCGCCGCGGCCCGGTTCTGAAAGGCAGGGTCGGCCAGGAGCCTCTCCTCAACGGGGTTTGACACAAAGGCCACCTCCAACAAAACGGACGGCATGTTCGTGGCCCGCAGAACCGCGAACCGCGCCTGGTACAGGCCGAGGTCGTGCCTTTGCAACTCGCCCAACAGGGCGGCCTGAAGCGCACCCGCCAGTCTCTCTCTGGCGGCAATTTGGCCCGGAGTCGTGACGTCCGGATAGGGCCACCAGTAGGTGCTGGTGCCGTGCTTGGAGCGATCAACGTTAGCGTTGCCGTGAATGCTGACGAATACGTCGGCGCCGGCCTGGTTCGCGATCTCGGCTCGCTGCAGGAGTTCCACGGCCGCATCCGATTGGCGGGTCAGAATCACCTCGGCTCCCTGCTGTCTGAGTAGGCGGGCTGCCTCCAGAGTGATGGCCAAGATGACGTCTTTTTCCCGCACACCGGTGGGACCAATCGCGCCCGGATCGCGTCCGCCATGTCCGGCGTCAAGGACGATCACCCGGTCCTGCATTATGTTCCCCACCGCGAAGATCTCCACCGTCAGAGTCCGCCGGTCCGCCGCAAGCTCTGTCCGGTAGCGGGTATAGGCAAGCCCCTGTGGGACGTCGCAGGCCAATCGGAAGCGCCCGTCCGCTTCCCCGGTCCTGATCGCTCCCACCACAGGTGACTGCAGGGTCTGGCTGGCCGGTACCTGCCCGCCGGCAGAACCATCAACGTCGATTACGATCCGGCCGGGGTTCGGCAGGCGAAAAGCCGTATACTCAATGGGCGCCGTGGAACTGACCGTGATGATCACCCGATCTCCGGACAGCCTGGCGTCGAACGAAATCTCGCCGCCGCGATCCGGTTGCGGGTCGGTGCCGCCGTCTACCGGAGGAAGGTCGGAAGTGTCGATCTCCGCCCGCACCGTTGAAGATTCCAGCCAACCGACGGTGCCGCTCGGCAGCCGGATCTGGTACCAGTCCCCCCGCTCGGCGACCAACGCCAGCCGGAAGCCCCGGGTCGCCTGGGCGATGGCCGCGTGCTGGTGTCCGGGTTGGCTCCGGATGTCCACCGCAGCCACGTCCACTACCGCAGTCCCGACCAGAGCCCGCACCGTAAGGTCCGGCGGGGTGACCGGATTCGAGGAACCGGGAGGTGTGGCCGGTACTGTAGGCGCCGGTTGGGCCGGGGCCGGCGGCGGCTGCGCCGGGGCCGCCGTAGCCGGGGCCGCCTCCACCCGTATCAGCCAGCCCGCCACCCACGCCGGCTGGCCGCTCGCCCGGCGCACCTGCACCCAGTCACCCGATTTGCCCACTACCGGCAGCCGTACACCCTGGGCCGCCTGACCCACCACCGGGTGGCTCGTGCCCGCACCACCCCGCAAATTCACCGTCGAACCAGTAACCACCGCCACCTGACCCCCGAACGCCCCAGCCGGTTGGGCCGGGGCCGCCGTCGCCGGGGCCGCCTCCACCCGCACCAGCCAGCCCGCCACCCACGCCGGCTGACCGCTCGCCCGGCGCACCTGCACCCAGTCACCCGATTTGCCCACTACCGGCAGCCGTACACCCTGGGCCGCCTGACCCACAACCGGGTGGCTCGTGCCCGCACCACCCCGCAAATTCACCGTCGAACCAGTAACCACCGCCACCTGACCCCCGAACGCCCCAGCCGGCTGCGCCGGGACCGCCGTAGCCGGGGCCGCCTCCACCCGTATCAGCCAGCCCGCCACCCACGCCGGCTGGCCGCTCGCCCGGCGCACCTGCACCCAGTCACCCGATTTGCCCACTACCGGCAGCCGTGCACCCTGGGCCGCCTGACCCACCACCGGGTGGCTCGTGCCCGCACCACCCCGCAAATTCACCGTCGAACCAGTAACCACCGCCACCTGACTTGCCTCAACACTCTTTCCGACCAAGCCGGTAAGCAGGAACAAGAAGACGGATACTAAGACCAGCCGATTAAGCATTCTGTCGACTCCTTTGCTGTAAGCTGAACGACCATTCGACATCATTCTGCCAATATCCTGCTATTTAGGAAAAAACGTCATATTCTGCCTGCACTCAAGAAGTAATGCCGGCAGAACAAAGTCTGATCTTGCCGGCGGCACGCCCGATTTGGGTTCGCCTGCATAAAAGGCCCGTTGTCAACCCAAGAATAGTTGAAAAGGAGCGTTGGAAAGCATGTGGTGGAAAGCGCTTTTTCTGTTTCTGGCCTTTTCTCTGACCGCCGGTCCGGCTGAAGGCGGGGAGTTCCACCTGGTTTGCCCGCTGAATTGCGAGCACCAGCGTCCGCTCTACGTGGACAGTGCCGGACTCCTGGAGGGCGATGACGTCCGTGAACTCCAGAAACAACTTCAGGCCGCCGGTCTGTTCCGGGGACCGGTAAGCGGCGCGTACGGCCCGGTTACCGCCGAAGCGGTCAGAAGCCTGCAGGAGGCAAACGGAATTGAACCCAGCGGGGTGGTCAACGCCGAAACCTGGTACCTGATCGCCCTGATGTCCACCCCGGTGAAGACTGGTGAACCGCTGCCCCCGCCCACCGGCGAGGTGGAAATCATCATCGACGTCCAGAAACGCACCCTGACCGTAATCGAGAACGGCTACCCGTATAAGCAGTTCCCGTGCGCCGTCGGTAAGAGCGAAACCCCTACCCCGGTGGGCAACTGGAGCATCCGGCGCAAGGCGAGGAACTGGGGCACCGGTTTCGGCACCCGGTGGTTGGGATTGAACGTCGACTGGGGCATCTACGGCATTCACGGCACCAACAAGCCCTACTCCATCGGCACCCGGGCCAGCCACGGCTGCATCCGGATGTTCAACCGGCACATCGAGGAACTCTTTCCGTGGGTTGAAGAGGGCACGCCTGTGCACATCGTGGGCAACATCATGGGCACCACGCACCGTCCCACTCTGGTCCACGGGGACCGCGAATCCGGGGTGCTGGAAATGCAGCGCCTGATGCAAAAGCACGGGTATTATGACGGTCCCATCGACGGCATTTTCGGCTCCGGCCTCCAGAAAGCGGTGGTCCAGTTCCGCAAGGACCACAACCTGCGCCACGACAACCGGGTGGACCGTGAGATGTACGACCTGTTGGGCCTCTAAGCACCGGGACCTTAATTCAACTCGACGATCCTGGGCTTGAAGTCCAGCCGCCGCAGGAGTTCCAGGTATTCTTCGTGGCGGATCTGGTCCCACGGCTTGCCGATCAGGGCCACGAACACACCCTCCAGAACATTCGTCCCGAAGGAGCGGCCCTCGTACTCGGGGGTGGTCGTGACCAGGTGTGAAGCCCCGCGCTCCCGCAGCAGTTCCACGTCCGCGCTGGTGGTCGTGTTCGTCACGATGGCCTTCCCGTCCAGGGTGGGCGGCAGATAGCGCCGGATCAGGTGAAAATCGCCGGCCACCACCCGGGCCTCCTGATAATAGGACGCAAAACGGCGACTTTTGGATTCATTGATCAGATCCTGTTTTTTTCCGGTCGGGTAGAGCAGTTGGAAGGGCAGTCTGGTCGCCACCGGGAGGATCACCCGGGCCAGCTTCTCCAGCAGGTCCACGGTACGGATCGGGTAGGGGATGCCGAGAACGAAGATCAAGTCCCCGAAGACAGTGCGGCAGCCGGCGTCCACGAACGCCTGGGCCATGCCGAAGCGGTCGGCCGCGCTGACCATCAGCACCGGGGTGCCGGGGGGGATCAGGTCGGTATTTCGGGACAGGTGAAGGACCACCTCACGCTCCAACGTCCGTTTCAGGCTGCTGCCGTCGACCACCGGCGTCCGCCGCACGGCGTTCATCAGTTTCAAGCCGTCGCGGATGGCGTACCGGCGGTCACGGATGAACAAAAAAACGTCGATGCCCCCCAATCCGATGGCATCGACCTTTCCGTCCAATTCGCGAAGTGTGGCCAGAGCCTTCCGGAAGTCCCCGTCGGTTCCGACGCGGCTGATTTCGAATTCCTCACCCAAAAGTTCAACCCGTACGGTCTTGTTGCGCCGGGAGGACCCCAGGCTGACACTGACCACCCTTTTCAAGCGTCTGCGCCCCCGTTTGTACTAAGCATTTCACACCAAGTCAATTTTAGCTAAGGCAGGGCCAAAATGCAAAGTATAACGTATTATTCCCTTCCGCGGCGGGGAGCATCTGATGACTACTCTTAAACCCTGAGTATCCAGCCTAGCCTCCGCTACTCGGCGCTTTGCGAGACGATCAGGTCGAAATCGTTCTCGCCGATCGGCACGATCCCCTGGCGCAGGTACAGGCCGTAGTGCCTCTTGTCTTTGATGAAGGCCAGTTCCGGCACGAGCGGTTTCAAGAGGACTTCGTCGAGCCAGTAGATCACGAGGAGCAGCGGGATCCGGCCGGTGAAACGGGTGATGCCCCTCTCGGCCAGAAACACCTCGTCCTCCGCCAAGAGCGGGCCAACCGGGCCGGAACACAGGCCCTGAGCAACAAAACGGCCGCCTCCCGGCCTGCCTCCCAGGTAAAACAAGATCCGGTCGCCGCCCTTGATCCGGTTCCGATACGGGGCCGAAGCGGTGGTGTACCATACCAGCTCCTCGGTGAGGATCTTCCAGATTTCGTAGCCGGAAATCCGGCCTTTGTCCGACTGAACCGGCGCAGCCACAAAGACAAAGTGGTCGGGAGCACTTGTGTTCCGCATAGGGACCTCCTTCCGCAGGGGCTCTGCTTACTTCTCCTTATAACACAGCAAGACTGCTTTCTACATTCGCCGCGCTTCTCCTCCTGGGATCGGTCTTCGTTGCCGGTTCCCGCCCACAACAAACTCAAGGAGAAATCTTTCGTGCCCGATAATCTATTGGCAAATGCCAAAGCGGCCCCCCTCTCGGGACCGCTTTGATTAACTAAAAGGTTGAAATGCTAACGATAGACTTGGCTTCGATGAACCACCTCGGCAATATGCACCTGTCTTTCAGAAAACTGGTAGCGGAAAGTCACGCGCCAATCACCAACCCGAAGCCTGAACTTGCCTTCCATACCCTCCAGTTTAAGAATATCCCCGCGAGGTGGGAAATGCTTCAGGTGCCTCTCGATCGCCACCTTTACCCTTTTCTGCACCGGCCTGTCCAGAGCCTTGAGCTGCCGTAAAGCCTTGATAGAAAGGATTATTTCAAATTCCAAGCTCTTTCCAGGCATCCTCAGCTTTCACACCCTTACCTGCCTCGATTTCAGCAAAACCTTCTTCGATTTCCGCTGCTTCTTCCGGAGTAATTCTCTCTGTCGGCCAGGCCATAGACTCCAATATCACGTACAGGGCCTGAACCTGTTCATCGGTCAGCCAGTCGATAAGGGCCTTTACATGCTCGCGTGGTATGGCCATCATCATCACCTCATAATCATTATAACCCGAATGATTTCCAAGCGCTCCCCTTATTTTTGGAAATCGCAACCCGCATTTAAACGGGCTAGTGCACCTTATGGGACTATATACCCGCCCTTCCCAGTCAGAAACCCGCAAAGCCTTTATTTTTGCGGGTTTAGCGTCACTATTATGGTGCGCCCGGCAGGAATCGAACCTGCGCACCTGGCTCCGGAGGCCAGCGCTCTATCCACTGAGCTACGGGCGCAATGCACAAATTAGTATACCGCAAATCCAACCCGAACGCAACCCTTTAAAAAGGGCATAACCGCCCGGCCAGCTTGCGACTGTGGGCTAGAGCCTCGCGGGCCCACGCAAATGGCTTTTCACTTTCACAGCCCGTTGTCGCGCTGCGCCTGCTTCAGGATGCCGGCCGAGCGGCAAAGCGCTTGTTGCTCTTCCGGCGCAAGAGGTATGTCCAGCACCTTCAGCCGCCCCCGGCGGCCCACGACGGTAGGCAGGCTGAAGGCCGTTTCCGTTACCCCGCAGTACCCTTCCACCAATCCGGAGACGGTCAGCACGCTTTCCTGGTCCCGGACCACCGCCTCGCAAATCCGCCGCACGCTTAAGCTCACCCCGTAATAGGTGGCTCCTTTGCGGGCGATGATCTCGGCGGCCGCCCGGCGCACCCGCTCTGACAGCTCCCGCCGGTCGGGCCGCGGCACCCCGCGCCGGTCGCAGAATTCGTCCACATGGATGCCGGCGATGGCCGCCCGGCTCCAGACAAACACTTCCGAATCACCGTGTTCTCCCAGCACGTAGGCGTGCACGTTCCGGCCGTCCACCCGGCAATGGCGGCTCAGCAGGTGCCGGAAGCGGGCGCTGTCCAGGACGGTGCCGGAACCGATGACGGCGTTTTGGGGGAGTCCCGAAAAGCGCAGAGCGGCGTAAGTGAGCACGTCCACCGGGTTGGTGACCATCAGCAGCACTCCGCCGCTCCAGTGCCGGAGCAGCCGGTCGATGACCTCCCGTACCACCTTGGTGTTCCGGGCGGCGAGTTCCAAGCGGGTCTCCCCGGGGTGCTGGTTCGCGCCGGCGGTGAACACGATGATCAAGGCTTCCCGGCAGTCTTCGTAATCGCCGGCGTAAATTCGGACCGGACCGGTGAAAGGGGTGCCGTCGGCGATGTCCATCGCCTCTCCTGCGGCCCGCTCCCGGTTGATGTCGATCAGGACCAGTTCATTGGCCAGGTCCGCGGTCAGCAAAGTGTAGGCCACTGTCGCTCCCACGGCTCCCGCGCCGATAACCGCTATCTTTACCGCCATGGAATGTCCGCCTCCGGACCAGCGCTCCCAAAACCACGGAATAGCGCCCTTTAGGAGCGTAAATACTTTTAAGAGTATAACCCTTTTCGAGAAAGGAGTACAAGCACAATGCTCAGGACGCTCTCTTGGATTCTGAAAGCGCTTCTGGTACGGTTCGTCTGGAACACGGCCATGGGCGGAGTTCGACGCCGGACGACCAGGGTCTTCACTCTGGACAACTTGTTCGGACAACAGGTGGGCATGTGGTGGCGAATGCGTAAACTCAAGTAGCTTGGACAACTTGTTGGGACAACAGGTCGGAACGTGATGGCGAATGCGTAAACTCAAGTAGCGTCGGGGGTCGCCCCGTCAGTAGCCCCAGTGGTACTCGAAGTCGGCAATGCGCCAGCCGGAACCGGTGCGGACCAGTTCCCAACGCCCTTCGCCAAAGAACTCGGCGTTGTCGGTCCAGTCCCGGAAATAGAGGTCGGCCGCAACCCGGGCCCGGTCCCTGCCGATCCAAAAATCCGTCCACCTTAGCACCGACGCCGGATTGACGTTGTCGGTCCCCCACTGCTCCCAGACCGCTTCGCTCACGGTGCTCAAGGCGGGCTCCGTGTATATCCCCGCCAGGATACGTTCCAGCTCGGCCCGGTTTGTGGCCTGCGTATACTCCAGCGACCCGACCGCGCGTTCGATCAGCCGTTCGATGTCCCGTTCGTCGCCGGCTTGCCCGCCGTGGTGACCGGTCTGACCGTCCAAAATCATAGGCCGGAAGAGAATCAGCAACCCCAACCCAGCCAGGATCAGGCCATAGATCAAGTATCGTTTCAAAAAGGCTCACCCTGTAATATTTTACCAAATAGTACAGGGCCGGCGCTACCAGATAAAAACCCTAATATCTGTCGAACTTCACGGAGCCGAAAGCTGCCCGAACCACCTTACAATGAAGGTGAGCGCCAATACCGCCGCCACAAAGACCGCCACGTGCCGTAACACCCGGCTTGGCGGTTTTGGCCGGGAAGCCTTTTTCCCCCGGGGCAGCTCCAACTTGATCCGGTCACCGTCAAAACTGGTCCCGGTCTTTCGCTTGCGGGCGGGATCAAACTGGTAGACGTTGCCTTTTCGGCGCGGCTGTTTTTCGTCAGTCTTGGCCGTCATCGTGACTGGAATACTCCCTGTCCAACAGTTTTGAGTATTTGTCCGGAATCGGAATCACGTGGGTTTTTGGCTCCTGACCCGTGCCTCCGCCGACCTCGAATACGAGGTCGTAACCCGCACCGGAGGCGCGCTTTTTCGGCCGCCAGTAGTTGAGCGTGTTTTCCGGCGCCAAGACCGCACCCGCGACCGTTTGGTCGCACCAGCGGAAGAACTCTTCCCGGAGCGGTGAATACAATTCCACCAGGATCCCTCCAATCATCATATTCGTGGGACGCCGCCGGCGCCCCCGATTCCTACCGTCAACCCCCGCCGAAGCTGCGCATTATCCAAAAGAACGCAATCACCACCGCGACCAGCAGTATGATTTCCGTCAACCGCATCGGCATACCCGCCTTTCCGTCAATCGAACCGTACTGAATTATATTTTACCAGTTACATGTTCAAAACACCACGCTCCTCGGAATGAGAAGGGTGTTTCTTGTTCCCTTGCCAGAACCCGCTTGACTACAGCCGAGACGAAGGGGGCATTCTATTCAAACAAACGGACAGAGGAGTGGTTACATGTCTCCCAAGGATAGGAAATTGACCGGAAACAGGAACAACAAAAGGCTGACCAATCCCGATGTGAACCCGATTGTGAATCCCAATGACGACCTTGATGACAACATTTTGGCCGCGCCCGAGGTTACCGATCCCGGTAACACCACCCGAGTTAACCCGGATAATACAGACTTGAACCGGCCCGATTTCGGCTGCCCCCCTCGATAGGCCGTTACCAGCCCAACGAACAAGGCGGCGCCCCCGGTCTAAACCGGGGGCGCCCGCGTGTGGCCGGCACCTGATGGCCGCCGACCGGCCGCTACCTTTTCCTTTCAGCGTCAGATTCCCTCTTGTCGGTCCAAGTCCCCAAGCCCAGGGATTCCTTGGCCGCTTCCCAGGTGCGGGAAAACACGTTGTCGTTTTTGTCCTTTTTGCCTTCGTGGTGGGTCCGGTGCAACTCCTTTTCGTCCTTCCCGGTTTTCAGGTCGTCAGCCATGTACATCACCTCGTATTCCTAGCATGTGCGCCGCCGTTAACGAATATACGGAGCGTAAGGAAACCCCGGCATATCATCCGGCATATGTACTGCGCCGGCTGAACGGTGAGATTATGGATCAGTTCGTACGGGACATCCAGGAGGCGGCCGGCCTGGCCCTTGTGCTGCGCTGGCCGGCATTCCTGAACGCCTACCGTCGTCCAGGGTCCGGTGGATCGTAGAGCGGCAGCTAAGAACGTGTTCCGCCGATCACGCCGATCAGCCTGTTGTACTCGTTCAGGACTGAATCCAGCTTCCTGCTTACCAACTGAATCTCTTGATCTTGCAGCGTGTCCTTGTTTTCGACAAGTTCCTGGATCGTGCGTCGCAACCGTTCTATTTCTGCGAGCAACTCCATTTGCCTGCCAGAAAACACTAATATCCCTCCTGATAACAAAATAAGCATTTCTTGTCTATTATTGTAGTTCCAATCGGGAACTTTTGTCAACCAAATTGTGTATTCGTACAGTTCCAGTAAGGAACTGTCGATTAATGCAACTTTATGCTAGACTGTTGGTGAACAAGTTATCCCGTGACACACCGGCCGACACGTTATGAGGACGACAGTCCCATAAAATGTCCGCGCTGCCCGCTCGGGCAAGGGAGAACAGAGAATGTTGCAGAACCTTTACAGAATCGTATACGAGCAAGGCATAAAACCTGACTGCAGCAACCATTTACAACGCCGTTTATGATCCCGGCCTGAAAGTGGTCTGGAAATTAAAATTGCCGCCCAAGGACCCCGGCGGCAAAAGTTTGGATACTGCTGGTAGCCCCAACGGGACTCGAACCCGTGTCTCCGCCTTGAGAGGGCGGTGTCCTAGGCCGCTAGACGATGGGGCCGCGTATGAGATTTATTGTGGCTGCGGGACTAGGATTCGAACCTAGACTAGATGATCCAGAGTCACCCGTGCTACCGTTACACCATCCCGCAGGGTAAGTCACGGTTTACATTGTAGCATATGAAGGCCCGCCGCGCAAGTTAGGCGATGCCTTTTTGCGGGTGCTGCGGTTAGGCTTTGTCATGCCTGTTCCAAGTTGTTCTTGATCCAGGCGATCGCCCGGTCGAGCCGCAACAGGCATTGTTCCTTCCCGAGGACGGTGATGATATCAAACAGACCGGGTCCTACGGTTCGGCCCGAAAGCGCCAGCCTGGCCGGATGAATCAACGCGCCGCCGGAAACGCCGAGTTCCTCGATCACCTGCCGGAAGGCTTCTTCCGTGCCCTCGACGGTGAACCGGCCGGCGGGCAATGCGGACAAGGCCTCCCGGCCCCGGGCCAGGATGCCGGTCACCCCGGGCTTGGTGAAGTGCTTGCGCACGCCTTTTTCCTCGTATTCAAAATCCGGCCGGTAGAAATAGGCCGACGCGTCGCGCAGCTCCGCCAGGGTGTGAATCCGGCTGCGCACCGCCTCCACTACGCGGTTCAGGTAGTCGAGCTCGGCCGGATCCGGTGAGGCACTCAAATACCCCGCCTCCTGCATAAACGGCCGGACTTGCTCCACCACCCGTTCCAACGGCAGCGAATTCATGTACTGGGCGTTGAGCCAGGTCAGCTTTTTCACGTCGTAAACGGCGGCATGTTTGGAGACGGCGTCCAGACTGAAGGAGGCCACCAGTTCCTCCCGGGAGAACTGTTCCCGCTCGCCCCCCGGCGACCAGCCCAGAAGCGCCAAGTAGTTGACCAGCGCCTCGGGCAAAAACCCGCCGGTCCGGAACTCGTCCACGGCGGTGGCCCCGTGGCGCTTGGAGAGCTTGGAGCGGTCCGGGGCCAGGATCATGGGTACGTGCACGAACTCCGGCAGCGCATACCCCAGGAGGTTAAACAGGACGATCTGCTTCGGCGTGTTCGAGAGGTGCTCTTCAGCCCGGATGACGTGGCTGATCCGCATCGCCCCATCGTCGACCACGCAGGCGAAGTTGTACGTCGGCCCGCCATTTGACTTCAATATGACGATATCGTCGAGCGTGGCGTTGTCGAAGCCGACCTCGCCCCGGATCAGGTCTTTGACCACCGTGGCCCCGGTCTTCGGCATTTTCACGCGCAGGGCCGGCTGGATGCCGGCCGCTTCCTTCGCCCGCCGCCTATCGCCGGTCAGGTCGCGGCAACGGCTGTCGTAGCGCGGCACCTCGCCGCGCCGGCGGGCCTCCTCGCGCTGGGCGGCCAACTCTTCAGGGGTGCAGTAACACCAGTAGGCATGGCCGCTCTCCAGCAGGCGGCGGGCCTCCTCCCGGTACAGCCCGAACCGCTCCGACTGCCGGTACGGCCCGAAAGGACCCCCACGGTCGTAGCCCTCGTCCCACTCAATACCCAGCCAGCGCAGGCTGGACTCGATCTGGACGGCCGCCTCCTCTATGTTCCGCCCGGTGTCGGTGTCTTCCAGCCGCAGGACGAAGACCCCCCCGTGGTGCCGGGCAAAGAGCCAGTTGAAAAGCGCGGTCCGGGCGCCACCGATGTGAAGGCTCCCTGTAGGACTGGGCGCAAATCTAACCCGTACCGTATCCATAGATCTCCTGCTTAAAACCTCCTAATTCACTCAGGCCGTGAGTGCGACAGGGGATGCGACAGGGGACGGTTCTCTGTCGCCTTTATATTCCTTAAATTCCGGCCTCCCGGCCGCCCGGCCGCCCGAGGTGCCAACCTCAGTATTATAATTCCTCATTTTGGCGCATGTAAAGCCCCGGGTTCACTTTCCAGCCGCAAGAGCCGTTCTTTCCACTCGGGACCAGCGCCGAAACCCCCTTTTTCGCCGTCGGCACGGACAATCCGGTGGCAGGGCACCACCAGCGGCGTGCGGTTGGCGCCCAAGGCGTTGCCCACCGCCCGAGACGCCCGGGGCCGGTCCACCATCCGGGCCAGATCCCCGTAAGTGCGCGTCTCCCCCCACGGCACTTTTTGGGCGGCCTCCAACACGGCGCGCTGAAAAGGGGTGTAGCCGGACCAGTCGACCGGTATGGCGCATAAATCCACAATCCGGCCGGAGAAGTAGGCCTCCAGCCGGTCCGTCAAGAGCCTGTCCAGCGGTTCGGCCGGCAAAACCGTCTCCTCTCCGGGTACACCGAGGCCGGCAAGCTCGGCCCGCGCCTCCCCCGCCCCGGCCCGCGGGAAGGTCAACGCCGCCAGGCCGGACTCCGACCGGGCGAAACCGACCCAACCGGCCTGCAGCCGTACCACCACCACCTGCATGCGGAACACCTCCCGATGACGATTCCGCCGAAAAACCAACTCTTAGGAATCGAGTGCCAACCGCCGGCATACCTGCGGCTTTCAGCAGAATCCAACTCTTAAATGGGTTCCTTCTCCACCCTGCAAGAAGATTCCTGTCTCCTGCTGCGGGCTCACTCTTCAACGGAAACCGTCACCGGACCCTCCTGACGAAGCAGCTCGCAGCGGGTCGTCCCGCGGGAACGGCTGAACCGCAGGTCGACCGTGCCACCGCGCACCCGCACGTTTTCAACGGTAAGTTCCCGCAGCCAACCCGGCAGGACCGGCTTCGCGACGTGCAGGCCCTTTTTCGAGCAGTTCAGGCCCAGTGCCGCCTGAAGGAACATGAATATGCTCCCGATCGCCCAGGCCTGGGGATCGCAGGCGATTGGATAGCGCACCGGTTCTCCGGTGAGGCGCCTCGCGAAACCGCAGAAAAGCTCGGGTAGCCGCTGGTAGGGAAAGTACTGCGCCGCCTCGAAGAAGCCGGTGAACAGTTGTTCCAGGTGGGTCAGGAGGCCGTACCGGCGCAAGCCCGCACCGATAATGGCGTTGTCGTGGGGCCAGACCGATCCGTTGTGGTAGCTCATCGGGTTGTACGCCTTTTCCCAGCGGCTCATGGTCCGAATGCCCCAGCCCGAATGCATGTCGGGCCGAAACATCCGCCGCACCACCCCGGCGGCCGGCCCCGGGTCGAGAATGCCGCTCCATAGGCAATGCCCCATGTTCGAAACCACAGTGGACAGCAGCCGTTTCTTTCCGTCCAGAGCAAATCCCAGATAATCCTCCCCCGGCACTTGGAAGTCCCGGATAAAACGCGCTTTCAACTGCCGGGCCTCGGCCCGCAGCTGCTCGGCCCCGTGTTCGTCCCCAAGCACCTTGATGAGCCGGGCCCCGTGCTCCAGGGCCTGGTACCAGTACCCCTGGACTTCGACCAGGGCGATCGGCGGGTCGGCCGGGCGCCCCTCCGGATCAACCACGGCGTCCCAGGAATCTTTCCAGCCCTGATTGTTCAGCCCTCCCTCCGCCTGTCCGTGGTACTCCAGGTAACCGCCCCCGTCACGGTCCCCGTATTCCCGGCACCAGGCCAGCGCGGACTCCAGGTTCTCCCGCATCTCGGTCAACAGCGCCCGGTCCCCCGTCCAGGCGAAGTACTTGCCCAACAGCACCACAAACAGGGGCGTGGCGTCGACCGACCCGAAGTACGGCGTATGCAGGATCTCCCCGCAGTTGGCCATTTCGCCGCGCCGCAATTCGTGCAGGATTTTGCCCGGTTGGACCTCGCGCCGTTCGTCGACCGTCCGCCCCTGGTGGCGGCCCAGGAAACGGAGCGTGTCGCGGGCCAGGTCGGGGTTCAAGATCAGGGTCTGCATGCCGGTGATCAGGGAGTCGCGGCCGAACGGGGCCGCGTACCAGGGAATGCCCGCCTCGACGATGCGTCCGTCCGGATAGGCGGCGTACAGTGCCCGCAGATCCGAAGTGTACCGTTCCAGCATCCGGTTGAACACTTCGTTGTCGCTCGTGAACAGGGTGCTCCGGTTGCGCCACCGGCGGTGTTCCTCGGCCTGTTCACCGGCGGCCGCCCGAAAAACGACGTCCAGGCGCCGCCCGGACCACTCCTGAACCACCCCCGCCTCCGGTTCCAAAAGCGGCCGGACCAGCCAGGTGAGGTAGACTTTGCGCTGCGGGGGCAGGATCAGGTCAAAGGTGCACAGCATCCCGTCCCCGGTTTCACGAATCTCAGCCGGCGGCGGGTCGAATACCACGTGGCAGCCCCGGACAATGCCGTCCAGCCCCCGGTAACGCAGCAAGAAAGAACTCCCGGAACGCACTGCGGGCAGAAAGTCTCCGCGCTCCGGCCGCCGCGCCCCCCGGATTTCGAAGATGTCCCGGAAATCGGCGCCGATAAGCACCCGCAAAGGCACCGGCACCTCAAACTGGTTGTAGTTCACCACCCGCAGGCGTTGGTACAGGGAGTCGCGCACCACTCGCAGCAGGCGCAGGTGCAGGCTTTGCAGCGGCAGCCGCACCCCCCCGGCCGCCTCGAATTCCGGGTTGGTCAGTTCCACCTGCTCGAGATGGCTGCCGCGGGTGGATGAAGAAAGCAACACCGGGCGGTTGTCGCCGATAAAATGCTCCAGGCGGCTTAAGAAACGAGTGTCCCGATAGTACAGGCCGAGACCGGCCATGCTGTGCCCGGGGATGTCCCCCCCGGGCAGGCTGGTCAAAAAGAGGTCGCCTTCCTTCAAGACCTCGAAGGATTCTTCGATTTCCCGGGGCGCCACCCGCAGCTCAAGCATGCGCCCCGAGCACCAGTTCGCCGGAAGTCACGGCGCGTTCCCGGTCCGCCACCACCCGCCGGTACACGTCCAGCGTATTATCAATCATCGCCGGCAAGGAGAACCTCTCCCGGGCACGACGCAGACCGTTGGCCGCAAGCCGGGCCGCCACGACCGGGTCGTCCAGGATCAACAGGCAGCGCTGGGCCAGCGCGTGGGGGTCGCGGCGGGGCACGACGAAACCGTTGAACCCGTCTTCAATCACCTCTGGCATCCCGCCGGATTCAGTCACCACGATCGGGATGCCTGAAGCCAGGGCTTCCAGCATCACCAACCCGAACGGTTCTTCGAAAACCGACGGGTACACGACTACGTCGGCCACCCGGTACATGTCGGCGATCTCGTCCCAGGGGAAAAACCGAATGTACACGTCGTCCGCCAGTTTCAGGCTGCTGATCAGGGCGTTGATCTTCCGGATCTCCGGCCCCTGGTAACTGCCCCAGTCCACCGTCTTCTCCGTGCCGGCCATCACCAGGCAGAGGTCCGGCAGCTTCTTCTTCATTTCCGCGAAGGCCCGTACCGCGAAATCCGAACCTTTGGCCAGAGACATCCGGGCCGGGTGGAACATCACCCGGCGGCCCCGCAGCGCAGGATGCCGGCCGAGAATCCCTTCCCGTTTCGCGGCGCCGACCGGGGTGAAACGCTCCAGGTCCATGCCGTGGTGCACGACATGCACCCGGGAAGCTTGAAACCCGTTCTTCACCAGTTCCCGCTTGATGAACCGGCTCACGGCGATCACCGCGTCCCAGACCGGCCGGAAGGACAACATCTCGCACCACAATTCGTCGTCCCAGACATTGTGAGCGGTCAGCACCAACGGGATATTCTCCCGGCGGCTGATGCGGGCCAGCACCCTGGCGTGCACCGGGCTGAAATAGTGCATGTTGTGGACGTGAATCAGGTCGGGCCGGGTCTTTTTGACAAATGCGGCCAACTCGTCCCGGATGTCTTGGGCCAACTCCTGAATCCCGGCGGGCGAACCCAGGCCGTTGAGGTCCATCAACGGGGTACGGGTGACCGTCATCCCCTGATAGTCAATGGTTTCACGGCCGTCGACGGACCCGGTCAGGAGGTTGACGGTTAAGCCCCGCGCCACCAACTCCGGACCCAGCATCATCAGGTGGGTTTCCACCCCGCCGATAATCGGCGGAAAGGCCCAGTGCAACTTCGAAATACGCAAAAGTTCCCCATCCTCCCCTGCAGTGCAAGTTCTAAATCTCGCACACTAATACTTATCGCCGGGGGCCGGCCATATGCCCCGTCCCGGGACCCTGACTCCGGCGCGCATGGCTCTTTCAATAAAAGTTTTTTATATAGAGGATAATAATATGGTTGAAATTAATTCCTAATGATAAGATTGAGGAAAGGTTTGGACTAAGGAGTGGCGTGCGTGGACGCTCCCAGATTGACTTCCCTCACGGTCGGCGGCGGGTGAGCGGCCAAAGTCGGGCCTGAGGCTCTGGCCCAAGTTTTGAATCATTTGCCGGCCATGGAAGACGCCCGGCTGCTGGTGGGTATCGAGACGTCGGACGACGCCGGGGTGTATTTGATCAATGACGAGACGGCGCTGTTGCAGACCGTCGATTTCTTCACACCGATCGTCGACGACCCGCGCCGCTTCGGTCAGATCGCGGCCGCCAACGCGTTGAGCGACATCTACGCCATGGGCGGCATCCCCCTCACGGCCCTGAACATCATCTGCTACCCCACCAAAGAGGGGCACTTGGACGTCCTGGCCCAAATCCTGATCGGCGGGGCGGAAAAAGTGCGGGAGGCCGGCGCCCTGATCGTGGGCGGGCACAGCGTGGAGGACAAGGAACCCAAGTACGGCCTGGCGGTCACCGGAATCGTGCACCCCCGGCTGGTGGTGCGGAACAGCACGGCTCAGCCCGGAGACCGGTTGGTGTTGACCAAGCCTTTGGGCACCGGCGTCGTCACCTCGGCGGCGAAAGCGAACATGGTGCCCGCCGAAATCCAGGAGGCGGTAGCGGTTCAAATGGCCGCCCTGAACGACCGGGCGGCCCGGGCCATGCGCGAAACCGGACCTTCGGCCTGCACGGACATCACCGGCTTCGGACTCCTGGGGCACGCGCTGGAGATGGCCCGGGGGAGCCAGGTGGGCCTGCGGTTCGAGGCCGGCAGTCTGCCGCTGATCGAACGGGCTCCGGAATACGCCGCGCTGGGACTGATCCCGCGGGGAGCGCACGCCAACCGCTGCTTCATCGGGGAACACGTGTCCTTCGAACAGGACGTGCCGCTGGCGGTCCAAGACCTGATGTTCGACCCTCAGACTTCGGGCGGGCTCTTGATCTCCGTTCCGGGGGAGAAGCTCCACACACTGATGCGCAAGTTGGCGGAGTACGGGGTGCTCGGAGCGCGGGTGGTCGGCGAGGTGACCGACGCGCTTCCTCCGGGCCGCATCGTGGTCCGGGCCGGCAACGGGGCGGGGGCGCCCTAGTAAACCATCTCTCCGCGAATGAAGGCCCGCGTGCGCTCGTCCCCAGGGGCTTCGAACACTTGCGCCGCCGGTCCCTCTTCCACGACCCGCCCCTCATAGAGGAAGATCACCCGGTCAGCCAGGCGCTGCGCCTGGAACACGTTGTGCGTGACCAGGATCACCGCCGTGCCGTTGCCGCCGCTAGCGCCCCGGATCAACCCCTCCAGAAGCGCCACGTTGTTGGGGTCCAGGTTCGAAGTGGGCTCGTCCAGCAGCAGTACGTCCGGTTCCAGCACCAGCGCCCGGGCCATGGCCACGCGCTGGGCCTCCCCGCCGGACAGGGTCAGCGCCCGCGCCCGCCGCAACGGCTCCAGTCCCACCCGCCGCAAGGCGTCATCCACCTTGCCGGCCGCTTCCGGACCGCGCGCGCCCCGCACCCGCAGCCCGTAGGCCACGTTTTCGTACACCGTTCCGTCAAAGAGCACCGGTTTTTGAAATACCATGGCCATCCGGCGCTGCAGCTCCAACCGCGGCCGGTAAGCGTGCACGTCCCGCCCGCGGTAGAGAATCCGGCCCGCCGTCGGCCGCTCCAGCAGGTTTAATAGCCGCAGCAGGGTGCTCTTCCCGGCCCCGCTCGGCCCCATCACGCCGTGAATCCGGCCAGCGGCAAACGACAACCGCTCCACGCGCAGCACCTCGCGTGGCCCGTACTGTTTGCTGACGTTGTCCACCGTGAGCACCGCCTCGCTCAATTCCTGGACACCCCCTGCAGGCGGTAGAGCGCCGTGTTGATGACGAAGGCCAGGAACAAGAGCACCATCCCCAGACCGATGGCCATTTCGAAGTTGCCCCGCCTGGTTTCCAGCACGATGGCGGTGGTCATTACCCGGGTTTTGCCCTCGATATTCCCGCCGACCATCATCACCGCCCCCACCTCGGCCATCACCCGGCCGGTGCCGGCCACCACCGCGCCGACGATCGCCACCCGCGCCTCCCGCACAACGGTGAGCGCCACCTGCCACGCGCCCGCCCCGAGCGAGACGGCGGTATCCCTGATCTCCCGGTCTTTGGCGCGCACGGCGACCATGGTCAGGCCGGCGATGATGGGCAGCGCCAAAATGGTCTGGGCGATGACCATGGCCGTGGGGGTGTAGAGCAGGCTCAACACGCCGAACGGTCCCCGCGCGGAGAGCAGAAGGTAGACCAGAAGCCCGACCAGAACCGGCGGCAGCCCCATGAAGGTGTAGAGGAAGAGCGCGGGCAGGCGCACCCGCCGGACCGGCTGCATCCCCAGCCAGGTGCCCAGCGGAATGCCCGTCAGGGCGGCGAGGCCGATGGCCACCCCCGACACCTGCAGTGAAAGCCGGATGATCTGCATGAGCTTGGGGTCACGGGCCACCACCAGCCCGAAGGCCTCAACGATCCCATCCCAGATAGTCCCACTTCCCTTCCTGGTCCACGGCTGGAAACCATACCATCGGCCTTCCAAGGGATAGACAACCATACCACGCGCAAACGCCACTCGGGGTATCCCCAGGTTTCAGAGTAACAAGCCGCGGCTCTGTTAAGTTCTGGTCCTGACCGTCCTGACCCTTATACTTATATAGGGGTCCGGGCCAGGAGCGCGGTGGGGTCCGGCTGCCGGCCCGGACAAGTTAAAGTTTTGCGGTCTGACCCCTGGTCTTAGGAAGCGTTGGGCACGAACAGCTGTTCACCGTGCTTTTCAAAGCCGGCGATCAGGCCCTGCCCTTCATCCGAGACCAAGAAGTCGACGAACTTCTTCGCCCCTTCGTAGTCCACGTGCGGGTGGTTGGCCGGGTTAACGGCCATGGCCCCGTACTGGTTAAAAAGCGCCGGGTCGCCCTCCAACACGACTTTCAGGTCCAATTCTTCCTTCAGGGACACCCAGGTACCGCGGTCGGCCAGGGTGTAACCTTTTAGTTCGCCGGCCATCCGCAGGGTGTCGCCCATGCCCTGGCCGACCGAGTGGTACCAGCCGCCCGCGGGTTCAAGCCCGGCTCCCTTCCAGATCTTCAGTTCAGCATTGTGAGTGCCCGAATCGTCACCGCGGGAAACGAACACGCTTTGAGCGGCCGCGATTTTGCCGAACGCCTCCTTGACGTCCCGGCCGCCCGCGATGTTCGCCGGGTCGTCGGGCGGGCCGACCAGCACGAAGTCGTTGTACATGACGTCATGGCGGTCGACAAAATGTCCTTCCGCCACCAGGGCCAGTTCCTTCTCCTTGGCGTGGACCAGGAGCACGTCGCAGTCGCCGCGTTGGCCGGTCTCCAGCGCCGCCCCGGTGCCCACCGAGATCACGGACACCTTGTAGTTGTGCTTTTCCTCAAAGACCGGCAGCAACGCATCCAGAAGACCCGAGTCGTACGTGCTGGTGGTCGTGGCCAGTTTAAGTTCCTTCGCTTCCGGCGCCGGCGGCGCCGGCGGCGCTTGACCGCCGCACCCGCCCAGGAACGCCGCCGTTAAAAAGACCACTGCCGCAAAGAGCACTACACTTTTCCTTAAGGTCAAGGCTAATTCCTCCTTAGTGTCATGTTTTGGCCTATTTCCGGAACGCTGCGCGATAATGTGACTGGACGGCCCTAACTCACCCCCTCGAAGTGTCCCGGAACGAAAAACGTCCGGCCGGCGGAAAAGACACCGCCGGCCGGACTACGAATCCGGTCCGGAACTCCTTTCCACAACGGGAGGCGTGCCCGTTTCCCGGCACACCCTATCGGCCGCCGCCCTTGGGGGCCCCCTTCCTGACAAGCAGGGGGTCCCCTTTAGGGACAGAGGCTCGGAGCACCCAGATCAAGTTTTAGCCAACAAAAAAACCGGGCCGCACGGAAAAGCCGGGCCCGGTTCTGCCAACCGGAAACCGCCCTTCTCCTTTCCGCAACGGGAGGCGTGCCCGTTTCCCGGCACACCCTGCCGGTTCGCCGGCCCTAACCCTGCGGGCCTTAGGCCGTGAACTCGAAGAAAGCTGGACTTGAGTTTTACCAGTTCGCCTTCACCGGCCGGATTCCTGCCGGCCGGAATTGCCTAATTTGGCGTTAACGCCCCCGGGGCACACCCGAGCGGCCTCCTGATTCAGCTAGCCGGTTGACCGGCCAGCGGCGCCGCAGGAGTCGCAGCCGCCCGCGTCGCCCGCCGCGCCGTCCTCTCCGTGGTCGCGGAGTATCTCGCGCAGGGCCTTGACGCGTTCTTCGGCCAGCGCCTGCAGCCTCTCGGGCGCTTCTCCGGTCAGGACGGACAAGGCCTCGTCCACCGTATCCACCGGAAAGACGGCAAACCGCCCGGCGCGCACGGCCTCGACCACTTCCTCCTTCAGCATCAGGTTCTGGACGTTCGCCCGGGGGATGACCACTCCCTGCCCGCCGGTCAGCCCGCGGGCCCAGCAGAGGTCGAAGAAGCCCTCCACCTTTTCGTTGACGCCGCCGACCGCCTGTACCCGTCCCTTCTGGTTCATCGACCCGGTCACGGCGATCCCCTGGCGGACCGGCACGCCGGTGAGGGCGGACATTATCGCCGCCAACTCGGCCACCGAGGCGCTGTCCCCGTCCACGCCCGCGTAGGACTGCTCGAAGACCAACCGCGCCGCCAGGGTTAAGGGCTCGTCCCGTCCGAAGCGCTCGGCGAGGAAGCCGCCCAGGATCAAGACCCCCTTGGTGTGCACCGGGCCCCCGAGCCTGGCCTCCCGTTCAATGTCGACCACGCCGCTCCGGCCGGCCGCCACGCCGGCCGTGACCCGGACCGGCCGGCCAAAGGAAATGTCCCCGAGGTCGGCCACGGTCAGGGCGTTCACCTGGCCGGTCTGTGCTCCGTCGGTCTCCACCAGCAGGACGCCGCGGTCCAGCCACTCGGCGAGTTTCTCCTGCACCAGGTTCACCCGGTGCAACCGCTCGCCGACCGCCTGCCGGATGTGCGCGCTTAAGATATATTCCGCCCCTTCGGAGAGCGCGTAGTGGTTGGCCTCCCGCACCACGTCGGCGATGTCGGCGAACCGGGCCGACAGCATCTCCTGGTCCTCGGCCATCCGGGAGCCGTACTCCACCAGGCGGGCGATGCCCGAGACATCGATGTGCCTAAGCCCCTCTTTCCGGCACAGGGTGGCGAAGAAAGCGGCGTATTGGCGCACGTTTTCCGGGTTCCGCGGCATCACGCTGTCGAACTCGGCCTTAACCTTGAACAACTCCTGGAACTCCGGGTCCAGGAGGTAAAACAGCCGGTACAAATCCGGGCTGCCCAGCAGCACCACCTTGGCGCGGAAGGGCACCGGTTCCGGCTGCAGGCTTTTTGCCGACAGGATCCCGGCCCGGTCCCCGAAGTCCTCGATTGAAATCCTCTCGTTGCGCATCGCCCGCTTCAGGACCGACCACGAAAGGGGGTTTTTCAACAGCTCGTCCACCGGGATGACCAGGTAGCCGCCGTTCGCGTTGTGCAGCGAGCCGGGGCGGATCATGGTGAAGTCCGTCACCAGTGCCCCGAACTGCGCCTCCCGGTCGATACGGCCCACCAGATTTGGCACGCTCGGGTTGACCTCCATCACCACCGGAGCGCCCTGGCGCCCGGAGTTGTCGACCAGCACGTTCGCTTCGTACTTGCGGACGGAGTCCGTTCGCGAATGCCCCCCCTTCTGCTCCCGCGGCTCGGCCTCGAAGCCGGCCTCCTTGAACAGCCCGTAGTTCTTTAAAAGGTCCTCGCGGACCTCGTCCAGGTACTCCAGGACCGCGGGCAACTCCCCGTACTTGTCCTGCAGCGGGGCCACCAAGGGCACCACCACGAATTCCGCCACTTCCCGGTCCAGCTTCTCCAGGGCCTCGCGGGCTTCCCGTTCGACCCCGCCCAACTGGCGCATGGCGTCCTGGATGGTGCCCTGCAACTGGTCTTTGCGGTGGGCGAAGCCTTCGCGGACCTCCAAAGGCAGACTCATAAACTCTTCTTCCTTGACCATCCGACCGTCCACCAGGGGGGTGACCATGAAGCCCACCGGGGTGACCTGCAGCGCGAACCCCTTCTCGTGCACCGCTTTTCCCAGGGCGTTTAAGAGTTCGTTCCGGCGGGCGGCGAACACCTCCAACTGCTCTGTGCGCCGGCGCCCGTATTCCTCGCTGTTGAAGGCCCGGCGGATGTCCCGCTGAACCAGGGCGATGATTTGCTGCAGGTCATCCTGCAGTCCCGCCCCCTTCCCGGTCGGGAGTTCCAGGGCCCGGGGGCGCTGGGGCTGCCGGAAATTGTGAACGTAACACCAGTCCGCGGGGACCGGCTGCCCGGCGGCCAACTCCTCGATGAAGTTCTGCACCGCGGTGATCTTGCCGGTGCCTGGAAGTCCGGCCACAAAGACGGAAAAACCCTGCCCCTTGATCCCCAGACCGAAGTGCAGGGCTCTCACCGCCCGTTCCTGCCCGATAATCCCCTCCAGCGACGGCAACTCGTCGGTGTGGGCGAAACCGAGGCTCTCCGGCGCGCAGACTCGGCGCACCTGTTCGGCCGTGGCTTTATTCACCGGACCGCGACACCCCTTCCGTCAGGAAGTAAAACTATTATTTTTATTCAATGCTTTTGGAGAATATTCCTGCTGTTTCGAGGAGCCGGATTACCGGCGGACTACCGGCGGCGGATAGGCGGCGGATTACCGGCGGATTACCGGCGGCGGGCGAGGGCCTCCGCCCGCTTCACCCGCACGAAGCGGCGCAGGGCCTTTTCGACCTCGACGGCCGCAATCACGGTGGTGGCCACTAGAGTGATTACCACCCAATCTTGGGCGTTCAAGGGGGCGGTGCGGAACACGAACTGGAAGGCGGGCGCGTAGACGACCGCGATCTGGGCGATGATCGACGCCACCACGCTGAAGAACAGGAAGGGGTTCGACAAAAAGCGCATCCGGAAGACCGACTCAACCTCGGAGCGCACGTTGAACACGCTGAACAGCTGAAAAAACACGATGGTGGTCAGGGCCACGGTGCGGGCGTGTTCCAGGCCGTACCCCTGGTTTAAGGCCCAGAGGAAAGTGTAGAGGGTACCCACCGCGATCACCGCCCCGATGATCACCAGCCGTTCGGCCATCAGCCGGGAAATCACCGGTTCGGTGCGCCGGCGCGGCGGCCGGTTCACAATCTCTTTCTCCCCCGGTTCAAAAGCCAGGGCCGCGTTCTGCAGCACGTTGGTTACCAGGTTCAGCCACAGGATCTGGGCGGGCAGAAGCGGCAGCGGCAAAAGCAGCACTAGGGCGGCGGGGATCAGGATGATCTGCGCCAAGCCAGTGGACAGCAAAAAAAGGACCGACTTGCGGATGTTGTCAAAAACGACCCGCCCCTCGCGCACCGCGGCGAAGATGCCGGCGAAGTTGTCGTCGGTGACGATCATGTCGGACGTCTCCTTGGCCGCGTCGGTGCCCGTCCTCCCCATCGCCACGCCGATGTGCGCCGCTTTCAGGGCCGGGGAGTCGTTCACCCCGTCCCCGGTCACGGCCACCACCTCGCCCCGCTTGATCAGTTGCTGCACGATGCGCAGTTTATGCAGGGGCGCCACCCGGGCGAAGACGTTCACGTACCGCATCTTGTGGTTCAGCTCTTCGTCCGGCATGTCCTCAATGTCTGGGCCGGTGAGCACCGGCACGGCCTCCCCCCGGACCATCCCCAAGCGGCGGGCGACAGCCACCGCGGTGGACTGGTGGTCACCGGTCACCATAATCACCCGCACCCCGGCCTGCTTGGCCTGGTTGATCGCCTGCAGCGCCTCCTCCCGGGGCGGGTCCAGCATTCCCTGGAACCCGATCAGGGTGAGCCCTTCCTCCACCGAGGCCGGCCACAGCACCTCGACCGCCGCCGGTTCCTTCCGGTAGGCGAAGGCCAGCACCCGCAGCCCGTCGCCGGCCAGGACCCGGTACTGTTTCAGGACCGCCTCCCGGTCCTCCAGGGGCGCGGCCTCGCCCCCGGGGCCGATGATCACGTGCGTACACATCTCGAGGACTCGGTCGGGAGCCCCTTTTACGAACACGAACTTGCCCTCCCCGCGCGGGTGTCGGCAGAGTGAAGCCATGTACATCAGGTCCGATTCGAAGGGGATCTGGTCGACGACCGCATAGGACCGCGCCTCCCGGTCCGGATCCATCCCGGCTTTGCGCGCCGCCACGATCAGGGAGACCTCAGTGGGGTCTCCCTGCGGAAACCACCCCCTTCCTTCCTCAAAGCCGAGTTTGGACTCGTTGGCCAAAAGCCCCGCCCGCAGGCAGAGTCTTAAGGCCGGGTGGTCCTGCAGCCGCGCCGGTTCCCCGTCCGGACCGGTGATCCGGCCCTCCGGCGCGAAACCGACGCCGCTCGCCTGGTAGGTGACACCGCCGGCGGCAATCACCTGCACGGTCATCTCGTTCTTGGTCAGGGTCCCGGTTTTGTCCGAGGCGATCACTGTGGTCGAACCAAGGGTCTCCACGGCCGGCAGGCGCCGGACAACGGCGTTCCGCCGGGCCATCCGCCTCACCCCGATGGCCAGCGTGAGAGTCACCACCACGGGGAGACCCTCGGGAATGACACCCACGGCTAGGGCGATGCCGGTTAAAAGCATCTCGGGCACGGGCCGGCCCAAGGCCAGACCCAACAGTACGGCCGCCCCGGAAACGGCCAGGATGCCGTAGCCCAGCCAGCGGCCGAAACGCCCGAGCTGCACCTGGAGGGGCGTGGGGGCCGATTTCACTTGCTGCACCTGCTCCGAGATTTTGCCGAGGGCGGTGGCCGCGCCCGTGCCGGTGACCAGCCCCCGCCCCCTTCCGGACAGCACCAGGGTGCCCATGAAGGCCATGTTCTTCAAGTCCCCCAAGGCCGGGCGCTCCGCCGGCAACGGCCGCACGTCCTTGCTTGCGCCCAGGGATTCCCCGGTCAGGGCCGATTCGTCGATCTCCAGCCGGTTTACTTCGATCAGGCGGAGGTCGGCCGGCACCCGGGCTCCCGAGGCCAGCAGGACGATATCCCCCGGTACGAGGCCGACGCCGTCGATTTCCACCTCCCGGCCGCCGCGAATCACTTGGGCCCGGGGCGCGGTCAACGCCGCCAGGGACCTGACGGCCTGCTCGGCCTTGAGTTCCTGGGTGAAACCAATGACGGCATTGACGATCACGACGGCCAGGATGACCCACATGTCGATGAACTCGCGGATCAGGGCGGTAAAGGCAGCGGCGATCAGCAGGATATAGATGAGGGGATCGGTGAACTGGCGCAGGAGAGCCTGGAGCGGCTTGAACCGCTCCTCGGCTTCCAGGGTGTTCGGGCCGACCGTGCGCAGGCGCTCGGCCGCCTCTTTCTCTGAAAGGCCTTCGGGGCCGGTTTTCAACTTGTTGAAAACTTCTTCCCGGTCCAGACGGTGATACAGTCGAACTTCCCCCTTGCCACCGTGTTCCTGTTCTAGCGTACCTGGGCGGTTCCAAAATATACGCCGCCCAAAAAACCGGTTCTCACGCCCGCCCGAAGCTAATAGCTTTTCGATGATCGTCATTTACAACCAGCATCCTGGATGACCGGCACCGGCGTCGGCCGATTAGTCGCGTGACGCTCGTGAGTCTTGCGGCCGGGCGGATTCGGATATACACTAGTTAAGGAAATGGAGGGCGGTCGGCATCACACCGGAAAACGAAGCGGCCGTGTCCCTGCAACAAGTGAGCGTCTCGATCCGGGGAGTACGTGTCCTGGACGGCATCGACCTGGACGTGGCCCAGCGCGCGTTTGTGGCGGTCATCGGCCCCAACGGCGCCGGCAAAACCACCCTGGTGCGGGCGATCCTGGGTTTGGTGCGGCCGGACTCCGGCCGGGTGCTCTTGTTCGGCAAACCCCCGAACGGCCCGCAGAACCGGAAGCACCTCGTGGGCTACCTGCCCCAGCGGCAGCAGTTCGACCCGGGTTTCCCCGTTTCGGCCCACGACGTCGTGATGATGGGCCGGGTGGGCTGCATCGGCCTCTTCCGTTTTCCTTCCCGGACCGACAGGGAAGCGGCCACCGAAACCCTGCGCCGGATCGGCTTTCAGGACCGCCTGATCGGAAAGCCCATCGGCGAGCTGTCCGGGGGCCAGCAGCAGTTGGCCTTTCTGGGCCGGGCCTTGTGCAGCCACACCCGGCTCTTGATCCTCGATGAACCGACCAACGGCTTGGACCTGGTGGCCCAGCGCACTTTCTACCGGGTGGTTCGGGAGTTGCAGCAAAACTACGGGCTGACCATCCTGGTCGTCTCCCACGACATCACCAGCGTGGCCGACTGCGCGGACGAAATGATCTGTTTGAAAGGTTTTGTGCACGCCCGGGGCACCGCCCGGGAAGTGCTGGCGAGTCCCGGGCTGGCTCAAGCCTACGGCGCCCAGCCTCTTGGGTTTCCGGCGCGGGGGGGGCTCTAGATGGACTTCCTGGCGTACGAGTTTATGCAACGGGCGTTTCTGGCCGGGATTCTGGCCGGGTTGCTCTGTTCCTTCGTCTCCCTGTTTGTCGTCCTGCAGCGGATGTCTTTCGTGGGCGTGGGAGTTTCGCACTCGGCGCTCGGAGGGATCGCCGTCGGCGTGCTCCTGGGAGTGAACCCCGTGTTCTCGGCGGCCGCCTTCTGCACCGTGGTGGCCTGGGCCATCGGGCTGGTGAGCAAGAAAGGGCGGTTGCACGCGGACACCGTAATCGGGGTTTTTTTTAGCGCCAGCATGGCTTTGGGCATCGCCCTGATCAGCTTAGCCCCGGGCTACCAGCCGGAGCTTTTCGGCTTCCTGTTCGGCAACATCCTGGCGGTCACATGGACGGACATCGTCCTGCTCACCGCGAGCGGAACGGTGATCGCGTTGTTCTTGATCTTCTTCTTCAAGGAACTTCTGTTTGTGTGCTTCGACGAGGAGTCGGCGCGGGCCGCCGGCATTCCGGTCACCTTTCTCTACTATGCGCTCCTGACCGTCATCGCCGTAACCGTGGTGGTGAGCGTAAAGATCCTGGGGATCGTGCTGGCCTCGGCTCTTTTGGTCATCCCGGCGGTCACCGGTTATGAACTCTCGCGGAACTTCAGGGGGATGCTGGCGATCTCCGTTGGCAGCGGGGTTTTCTCCGCCATAGCCGGGCTCATGCTTTCCTATGTCTTCAACCTGCCCTCGGGCGCCACCATCGTGCTGTGCGCCACCGCCCTCTTTTTCCTGGCCTTTGCGCTGTCTCCCCGGCGCGGGCGGATTCAGTACCTGCGAAACAAGCTCCGCCCATCCGCCTGAGGGTCGAACCGCCAAGTGTCATAACATAGCCGGATGTCCGGCGCCCGCGGAAACGGCAGGCGGCGGGGACCGCCGCTGGGCTCCGTGCGCCGCGTCGACAGCGGATTACGGCTTGGCTCGGGCGGGCGAAACATGCGCGGCGGGAAGGGTGGGCGCTAGTGCAGGCGGGCGGTGTTCTCCGGCCGCCCCCTGGGGTAGCGGCCCCGCGGGGTATAGGTAGTGTGCAAAAGCTCCTTGGCCTTTTCGCTTAAGGGATGGCCCAGGTATTCGTCGTAGAGTTTGCGCACCGCCGGATTTTCGTGTGCCCGGCGCAACTCCCGCCTCAGGTCGATACTGTAAAGCGCCTCGGCGCGTTTGCGCCGGTACTCCTGAGCCGGTTCGCGCCGGCCGGCACCGACTATCGGCTGCCCCCCGCCGCCGATGCAGCCTCCCGGGCAACCCATAATCTCGAGGAAGTGGTACTCGGCCCCGGCCTTGATCTGCTCCATCAGGCGCCGGGCGTTGCGGGTGCCGTGCGCCACCGCCAGTTTCAGGATCCGGCCCCGCAGGTGCACCTCGGCCACGCGCACGCCGTTCAAACCGCGTACGGCATGGAAGTCCGCCCGCGCCATTTCCTCACCTTCGGTCAGGGCGTAGGCGGTACGGACGGCCGCTTCCATCACCCCGCCCGTGGCGGCGAAAATCACCCCGGCCCCGGTGGCGATGCCCAGCGGCTGGTCAAACTCCTGGTCTTCAAGGGTTTCCAGGTCGATGCCGGCCTGGCGGATCATCCGGGCCACCTCGCGCGTGGTGAGCACAAAGTCCACGTCGCGCCGCCCTTCCCGGGAGACCAGTTCGGGGCGGGAGGCCTCGAACTTTTTGGCCGTACAAGGCATGACGGCCACGGTCATCAGGCGGGCGGGGTCAAGCCCTTCCTTCTCGGCGTAGTAACTCTTAACCAGGGCTCCCAGCATTTCCTGGGGCGACTTGCAGGTGGACAGGTTGTCCAGGAACTCCGGGTAGTAGTGCTCGCAAAACTTGACCCAGCCTGGGCTGCAGGAGGAGATCAGCGGCAAATCCCCCTTCCCTTCCAGCCGTTCGAGGAGTTCGTGGGCTTCCTCCATAATGGTCAGGTCGGCGGCGAACTCGGTGGAAAACACGGTGTCAAAACCGATGCGGCGCAAAGCCGCGACCATCTTGCCGGTAACCACCGTGCCGACCGGCATTCCGAACTCCTCGCCCAGGGTCACCTGGATGGCGGGTGCGGTCTGTACCACCACCTGCCGGTCGGGGTCGTCGATCGCCTTCCACACCTCGTGGATATATTCCCGCTCGGTGAGCGCCCCGGTCGGGCAACTCATCAGGCACTGCCCGCAGCTGACGCAGGCGGCCTCGACGTGGGCGTCCCCGAAGGCCGGGCCGATCACCGTGTCGAACCCGCGCCCGGCCGCGCCGACAGCGTCCACGCCCTGGACCTTGCGGCAGACCTCAAGGCAACGGCGGCACTTGATGCACTTGTCGGGATCGCGGACCATAAACGGGTTTTCGGCAAGCAGTTGGCGGCGGCGCCGGCGGTTCGGCAACCGGAGGCGATTAAGGCCCACCCGGGCCGCCACCGCCCGCAGTTCGCACGTTTGGGCCCGGGGACAGACGGGACACTCCGCGTAGTGCTCGGTCAGCAGGAGTTCCACCACCCGGCGGCGGGTCCGCCGCACCCGCGGCGTGTTGGTCCGGACCACCATTCCCTCACGCACCGGCGTAACACACGCCGCCGGCAGGGTGCGCGCCCCCTCGGCCTCCACCACGCACACCCGGCAGCACCCGGGCTCGCTCACGCCCTTCAGGTAGCAGAGGGTCGGAATATCAATGCCGTGCTCCCGGGCGATGTCTACCAAGTTGGCGCCTTCCGGGGCAGTCACTTCCCGGTCGTCGATGGTCAGTCCCACCATCCGCTCGCCGGCCCGCGTCTTCTTGCCGGCCTCCCGCTTCAACCCGGTTTCCGTCGTGGTCTCCTGCCGCACCGCGCACCTCCGTCTTAACACTGGGCAATAGTGGCCATTTGCTGTTTGTGGATATTCTTTAGCGTTGAGCGCAGTTTAATACCGGTACACCAAATCACCAAAAGGCGAAAAAGGGTCCTGGCCCCTTTTCGGCCCCTGTAGCAATCGGCGATGACAATGAATATTCGGCTTTTATAATGGGTGACCGGAAGACAAGGCAGGCAGACATATGCGGGCGCGATTCAATGTGAATCGTGCTTTACTCTTTCGGGGCTTCGCCGAGCGGGCAGCCCCGGCACGGGCCGTGCTCGCCGGTTTCCGCAAACTGAATAAAGCGGTCCAAAAAGCGAACTTTCTCATCCTCACAGGAGCGGACGAACTCCACCATCTTCAGCAGCCGCTCGCGGGCCTCCGGGGATAGGTGGTGCTCCACCCGGCAGGCATCCTGCTCGGCCACCACCGGGTCGAGCCCCAGAATCTCGCTGAAGAAGGCGAACAGCATCTGGTGCCGGGCATATACCTCCGCGGCCACCGCCTGACCTTTCTCGGTCAGCTCAATGTGCCCGTATTTCTCCTGTTCAACCAGGCCCTTTTCGGACAGCGTCCGGACGGCGGCGACCACGGAAGGCATGGTCACCCCCAAGGCGTGGGCCACGTCTTTCACCCGGACCACTTTCTGCCCCAGCCCGATCACGTACAGGGTCTCCAGATAGTCTTCCACCGATTGGGAGTACCCGGTCATGGCATGGTGCCTCCCGGCCGCTTTTAGATAAGTATAACCCAATACTCCCCCATCGTAAATTAGTCCGGCTCCGGTTGTTTTATACAGCCCAATCCGCACAAGAAAGGGTTACTGAATTGCTTAGGGGCGGGAAGCGCGGGGATCTACGGACTGCCGACCCATCAGCAGAGCGGCGGCCACGGCGGTCAGGGGTACACTCAAGATCATCCCGATGCTGCCGGCCAGGGCGCGTATCACCTCGGTGGCGATCAGGTCGAGGTTGATGATCTTTAAAAACGGAGTATCATAGGCGAGAAACACCAGGAGCAGCGGGATGGCCGCGCCGGTGTACGCGAGAATCAGCGTGTCGGCCATGGTCCCGATCACATCCCGGCCCACATTCATGCCGGCGTGAAACAGGTCCCGCGGCCGCACGGCCGGGTTGGCCTTCCTGACTTCTTCCATCGCGGAGGCCACGGACATTCCGACGTCCATTACCGCGCCCAGGGCCCCGATGATCATCCCGGCGAACAGGATGCCCCGGAAATCGAACTGCACCGCCTGGGGGACATACAAGAGCATTACGGCCTCATCGCTGGCAAACCCGCTCAACTGGGCCGCCGATCCGGCCAGAAAGGCCATCAGCCCCGCCACTATCACGCCGCCGGTCGTGCCGATGGTGGCGGCCAGCGTTTTGACACCGAGACCGCCGATCAGGGCGAACGTCACCGCCACCACCGCGGCCGACACCAGCACCGCCAAGACAATCGGGTTATAGCCTTTCAACAGCAGCGGCAGCAGAACCCAGCCGACCGCCAGACCGGTGATCAGCAGGGTGACCACCGTCTTCACACCCTTCAAGCCACCGGTCAGCACCAGGACCAGGACGAAGGCCCCGATCAAGTAGAAGAGATAGTGATCCCGAGCATAATCGGCCAGGTAAGCACCGATCAACTCCCCGCCGGCCACTTCGGCCGAGACCAACACCCTGTCCCCGGGCTGCACGTGAAAATCGTAAGCCGGGTGCCCGGTGTGACTATCCACGACCGTAACCTGCCGGCCGTCATACGGCCCGCCGATGATTTGAACGGTAAGCGTCTGCTGTGTCAGCACAAGACCGGGCGCCGCTTCGTTCTCGGTTTCAGCTTTCTCCACCGTCAGCACCCGTGCCCGGAAAAACGTTTCCGTCCCGCGCTTTTCAGTGCCCGCTTCCCCGCTGTCGCACCAAAACCCCATTGTCATAAGAGTTAGAGTTGCCGCCAATACCGCCGTCAGCAGCGCCGTTTTGTAAAACAAGATATGCTTCTCCCGCCTGGTGAGAATTTCAGATACAATACCTCAGTGACACTCTCAATCCCCTGAAGGAGATGGGAATTCCCGCGCCGATTATTAAGAACGGGCAGACGAACACCGGGCCAGGATGTTACGGCTACCCCTCCCAGGTAAACCAGTACCAGAAAGAGCGCCGGGAAACGCTTCAGGGCAACACCTCCCGGATAACTATGGAGGGGTCGACAGGACAACTTTAGTTAGTATTGAATGCCGGCCTGCGGTTTTCCTGCCGGTGGGGAGAGAAAACCGGCGGGGAAAAAAGGATTGCCGGCGGGCGGCGGCCAATTAAATAAGACAATGGTCGAAAAACAACCCAAGAGTGGGTTTGTGCCGGGGAGGTCAGACATGTCGCAAGGACACCTTATCCTACGAACAGTGTCCGCCATCCTTTTCATCGCGGCGGCGGCGGCAATCTACAACTTGGCCGATGGAAACCGGACCCTGGAGTTGATGGCCCTGGTGTTTCTGGTTGTCGGCTTCGGCAGCCTGGTACTGGCGTTTATCCTTGGCAGGCTCCTGGACCGCATAAACAGGCGATAGGCGTCGAATTCGGCCGATTCTTGTGAGTTTTTGTCATTTGACGCATACTGATCAACGTGCTATAATCTTGACTAAAATAATAGTGTTTATACCTAATTATGTATCGGGCCTTGACGGTGAGCCGGAAGGAGACGCGGTACGAGATGAGGATGTCGACGCGCGTGCGTTACGGCACCCGGGCACTGGTGGATATAGCGGAGCACCACGGCAACGGTCCGGTATGCCTAAGGGACATCGCTCACAGGCAGAAGGTATCCCAACCTTATCTTGAACAACTGATCTTGCTTTTGAAGGCGGCCGGTTTGGTACGCAGCATCCGGGGCGCGCGCGGGGGTTTTATCCTGGCCCGTGACCCTGCGGAGATCAGTATGATGGAAGTTATGACCACTCTGGGTTGGGAAGCCAAAGTGGTGGACTGTGTTGGTGACCCGGGTTCCTGTTCCCGGGCGGACGCGTGCGGAATGCGCAACTTCTGGTGCCGGCTTTCCGATGCCGTCTCGAAAGTGGTTAGTTCCACAACCTTGGCCGACATGGTACAAGAGCAGGCGGAAATGCTTAACAACCAATGCCGACCGGAAAACCGGCGGGCGGGTTGCTAGAAAGAAGGGGAAACATGACGGAGGCATATGTCCGGCTGGGATCTGCGATTTTAAGGGAAGTGGTACGGGATATTCGGGGCGGCCCCCGTGGAGGGAACCGTTCTCCTTACGTTTCCGCGGTGGGTTTTTTGCGTACGCCGCTCTTTGAAATGATTTGTGAGAGCCAGGGCGTTAACCCGCTGCTTACAAAAAGGCGTATTTTGCAGCTCAGTTCCACTAAAGAGATCCCGGCCGTCCGGACCCGGTCCCAGTGGAAGCGTAAGCGCCGGCAGAAGCGGGTTTATCATTGGGCGGTTTCGCCCGGCAAGAAAATGGTCAACTAACCACTGCGGGAGCCCGTACCCGGTCCTTCAAAGGACCGGTTTTCTTTTTATGGCAGCCCTATCCGAGCGACGCCTTCACCGGTTCAGCGTGCAGCTTCGGCAAACCCGAACCGTCCCACGCCACGTTCTGAGGGCGACGGGGCTTTCCCGGCGGGGGGCGGCAAGCGGAGTCGTCTTACCCTGGGCCGCGCTACGACGGCGGCCGAAATCAGTAGAGTGGATGATTATTCAGCCGGTCCGTTCGCGTTTGCGGACCCGGGTGCTAAGGTTGTAATTGCGGGCCGGTTCGCCGCTGCGCCGTCCCCCGGAAATCCTGATCGCCAGTGCCATCAGTCCGGCTCCAGCCACAGCCAGTAATACGGCCCATAGGATCGATACCTGAACCGCAAGGAACTCGAACAAACCTCCCAGGTTCCCCGAGACCGCCGCGATCAACCGTAGTTGATTCTCCGCCAGTCCCCCCGCAAGAAAAGCCAAAATCAACGCCAGGGTGCTCCAAGAAAAGAACTTCTTGATTTTCCTCACCCTTTCAGGAAATATATGCCAATATACTACCACTCAATGGCATGAATAGAAAATGCTGCTTTGAGGGGAGAAGTAGTCAAGCCGGCGGGTTTTTGGCTACTACCATTTAGATTATGCGGAATACCTCAGGATTGCTTATTGTGGAAGCCCGGCCTCGGACAGGTACAGGTGAAAAAGGTGTTCCGCTACCGCGATTACTCCCAGCGCCACCGCCAGGTTAAGGATGGGAACGCCCAGACCGCCCAGAATCAGTTCGGTGGCCCAGATGATCAAACCGGCCAACGGCACATCGACGGCCGTGGCCGACCAGACGCCGTAGTTGGGTAGAACCCAAAGATCGCCGATCGCGTACAGAAAAACGGCGAGCACCGCGGCAGTGACCAGAATATTTCCGGGGGAAAAATGGCCGAAGAGACCGAGTGCTCCAAACAGGATGGCGGCGGTGTAGACGAATTTCACGGCGAGTACGACGGCAAAAGCCAAGGTCTGTCCTCCCGAAAAGAACGTTTCAAGTTCCAGTATCTGTTGATACGGACGGGTTTATGCGGTTTGGTTCGGATGGCCTTGGCCCGGACTTTGCCGGCAGGTATTAGTGAGATTGATCACGAATAATTCTGCTGAGGTTGCTGTCGGGGGGGGTAAAGTTATTGAGTCGGCCAGCACCGGCGGTACCGGGCTTCCCGGCGGCGGGGGCACCCCGTCCGGTCCTTTGGACGCGGGATTTTGCGCTAACCTGCCTGTTCACCCTGGTGATCTTTACGGGTTTTCAGATGCTGATGCCGACCATTCCGGTATTCGTGGACCGGATGGGGGCCACCCCGCTGATTATCGGCCTGATCAACGGTATCTTCACGGTGGCGGCCTTGGCCGTCCGACCCTGGACGGGGTTGGCCCTCGACCGTCACGGCCGCAAGAGTTTGTGGCTTCTCGGTACGGCGGTCTTCACCCTGGCTGTTTTCGGGTACGTCTGGGCCCTCACCGTCCCGCTGCTGTTCATGCTCCGGATCATCCACGGCGGGGGTTGGGGGATGGTGACCACGGCTTCGGCCACGGCGGTGGCCGACATCGTACCGCCGCCCCGCCGGGGAGAGGGCATGGGCTACTTTGGTTTGGGGGCGAACCTGGGCATGGCGGTGGGCCCGGCGGCAGGGTTTTTTATCGCCAATCGATTCGGCTTCACCGCGTTGTTCGTGGTGTGCGGGGTGCTGGCGGCCGTCGCCTTTCTAGTGGTCAAAACGATCAGGATGCCGCCGTTTACCCCGGCCGTCGCCGGTCACCGCCCGGCGCTTTATGAACGGACTTCATTGGGACCGGCCCTGGTGATCTACTTCGTGACTTTCACTTACGGCGGCGTTGCTACCTTCATCGCCCTGCATGCGGCCCAACACGGGATCATGAACGCGGGGATTTACTTTACGGCCTTCGCCCTGACGGTGGTTGCCTCCCGTCCGTTTTGCGGACGGTTGTATGACCGGCGGGGGCATCGCCTGGTAGTGGTGCCGGGCCTGGCGGCGATCGCGGCCGGAACGGTGATTCTGGCCCTGGCCACCGAACTGAGCGGATTTCTGGCCGCCGCGGTGATCAGCGGCGCCGGGCTGGGTGCGACCCACCCCACCTTGCAGGCGATGACCTATGCGCGCTGTGCCCCACACCGGCGGGGGGCGGCCAGCGCCACCTTTGCCACTGCTTTCGACCTCGGGATCGGTACGGGTGCGGTCCTGCTGGGCCTTTTGTCGCAGTATTTGGCTTACCGGGAGATGTACCTGGTGGCGGCGGGGGCGGCCCTGCTGGGGCTGGTTGCCTACCTGGCGACGATGGGGCGGGACGGCGGATTCAGGATTCGGGATTGATCAAGAACGACTGATTCTCTTGAGAGGAGGTGCCCCATAGATGACACGTGAGGCCTCCAGGCAGGTTATCGAGCGGCTGCGCCGGACCCGCCGGGAACTGTACCGCAGACTGGCCGAACAGGTGGGGACTTCGGAGGAACGGACGATGGTGAACCGGGCCGCCGACCTGCTGCTGGCCGAGGAGATCCTGCAGGAGAACGAGGAGGGGTTGGATGACGCCGACAGTGCCGGAGGGGGTGGGGGCCGAGCCGGCCCGGCCCGGCAAAAGATCCTGGCCCCGGACTGGGACGCCCTGTACGCCGGCGGAAACTGGGAGGTGGCCGGTGAGTTTTTCCGCCTGCCGCGCGGGGGTGTGGTAAAAGACCACCGCAGCGGCCGGGAAGTGTTTGTGCCCGAGGCGGCGGTGCGTGCTGAAGGCGTAGAGCATGGGGACCTGGTTGGTGCCCAGGAAAAAGGCCTGACCGACCGCGGCGGGGCGCTCTATTTCTTCCGGGTGCTGCAAAGACGGGAGTTGGGCCATACCTCCGAACGCGTCTGCCTGGTGGCGCCGCTGGAACACGCAGGGAGTGGTTGGGGCGTGTACAGCGAGGACGAGGAGTCCTTCATCACGGTCCCCGACCAAGACGTCTCGTCCCTTGGTCTTGACGAAGGGGACCTTGTGGAAGTCGCCTACATGGCCGGCGACCCTTCCTCGGCCAAGCTGGCCTGGAGGTATGATCCAGACGACCCGTTCCTGCAAATCCGGGAATTGAAGCGGGCACCGAAACGGGACAAAAAGAAGGAGGGGGCCGTCCCCCAGGCGGTCGAACCGCAGGACCTCCTGGGCAAAAGCGTGCTGGTGGTGGGCGCCGACAGCTACAAGGAGTCCTTCAAACGGGTCTTCGAGCGCCGGGGGGCCACCTTCAGCTGGGAATCGGGTTTTATGGTCGGAAAACTCCTGGAGGGAAAGGTGCGCCGGGCCGATATCGTGGTAATCGTCACCGAGGCGATGAAGCACAAAATGCCGGATGTGGAAGCGATCTGCGAACGCTTGGGGCGCCCTTACGTATACGCCCCGTCCCGCGGCGCCTCCGGCGCCCTGCGCGAAGTCCTGGAAAGACTTTAGACCATCGGGGGAGCACGAGGAAACATTCCTTTTCTACTTCGGCGGCGGTTTTTCGCCGCAAGTGGTGAAGGCCGGTTCGAAAACGAGTTTATGCTGCTTCGAAAACAGGCCATATTTTCATCCCCGCATGAGCGATGAGGAATCGTCGTGAGCGACTCCTCCCGCAATTCAAGTCTTCTTCAAGTGCACGGCTATCTTGGGGGGCGCCTCGTGACAGGCGCCATTTTTTTCGGTAAAGCAGGGAAACAAGCCGGTGTCATTTAAATGGTAAGCGAACTAATCACCACCCGGAGGGGGTGATCGCATTGCCCGCCAATCTCACGCCCCAGTACTACGCCGCCGAGGAAGCATTCCGGCAGGCAGTCACTATTGAGGACAAAATCGCGGCCCTTCAGGAAATGCTGGCTGTAATCCCCAAACACAAGGGCACCGAAAAGCTGCAGGCCGATATCCGGCGGCGCCTCTCGCGGCTCCGTGAGGAAAGCCGGAAGAAAAGCAAGGTCAGCCGTCAAGACCCTTTCAACGTAGAAAGGCAGGGCGCAGGTCAGGTGGTGCTCACCGGCTACCCTAATACCGGAAAGTCGGCCATTGTCGGCGCTCTGTCCAGGGCCAGGGTCAAGGTGGCTGAATACCCGTTCACCACCACGGTCCCGTTTGCGGGAATGATGCCGTACGAAGAGATCATGGTCCAGTTGGTGGATACTCCACCCTTCACCCCGGAAATGGTACCACCGGGTTTGCTGAACACCTTGCGCAATGGGGACGCTCTCCTACTGGCCATTGACCTGGGAACACCCGAGTGCCTTGAGCAGTTGGAGGGCACACTTGACTTCCTGAACCGGAAGAGGGTCGGGGGGGCTTCTTTAATCGCGGGCACCCGGGCCGACCGGCCCGGAAGCGAGGAAAACCTGGCCGTATTGCGAGAATTGAGACCCAACGTAGAGATCCTGCCGGTCTCAACCACCACCGGTCAGAACATGGAACTCCTACGCCGCCGGATCTTCGAAGTGCTGAGTATTATCCGCGTTTTCGGCAAAACCCCCGGAAAGCCGCCCGATCTGAAAACGCCCTTCGTGCTGCCTTCCGGAAGCACGGTGCTGGAACTGGCGGCTGCCATTCACCGGGACTTCCCGCGGCTTCTAAAAACGGCCCGGGTATGGGGTTCGGCCCGTTTCGACGGGCAATCCGTCCCCCGCAACTACGAGCTGCGGGACCGTGACATCGTCGAAATCGTGGTCTAGTATAGGTTTCGAACTAATGCGCGGCAACGTTGGGCAGAACCTTCTCAAGCCGCAACAAGAGCCATAGGGCGTTGTCCTTCTTGACCACCCCGCCGACAAACTCGTTTTCTTTCATCACCGATTCCGACTTTTCGATTTCGTCCCGGTTGTAGCGGCCCACTTCCTGGACGCGATCCACAATCATGCCGACACTGGTTTCATTGTGCTCCACCACAATGATCCGCGTATCCCGGGTCGCCTGGCTCCGAGCAAGGTCCAGCCGCTTGCTGAGGTTAATGATGGGGACTATCCGGCCCCGCAGGTTAATGACCCCCTCTATGAAACTGTCGGACCTGGGGATTGGAGTAATGTCGATCATTTTTATGATCTCCTGGGTGTTGAGTACCGGGATCGCGTACTTTTGCCCACCGAGATCGAAGATTACCAGCTGCTCATTGGCAACGGTGGAACCCACGGCCTACACCTCCTAGGCTTTATTCAATGATTTCACGATACTCTCAAGGTCATCGGCCATCCGGGCCAGGTTGTTGGCATTGGCCGCCATCTCCTGTATCGTACTGCTTACCTGTTCAGACGTGGCCGCAAGGTTCTGGACTCCGTGACTATTCTGCTCGGCCATGCCGGCGATCTGCTCGGCAAGACCGGTGCTCCTCCCGGCATGCTCGCGAATATTCTCCAAAGTCTCGCCGGCTCTTTTGATGATCTTGACGCCGTCGCTTACCTCCCCGGCACCGGCCTGCATTGCCTCCGCCGCCTTTACCGTCTCCTGCTGGATGGCCCGGATAATATCTTCGATCTCCTTGGTGGCACCGGAAGACTTTTCAGCCAACTTGCGCACTTCTTCGGCCACCACCGCGAAACCACGTCCGTGTTCTCCCGCGCGTGCCGCCTCAATAGCGGCATTTAAGGCCAGAAGGTTGGTCTGATCGGCAATATCATTGATGACCTGAACAATCTGTCCGATTTTCTCCGATCTCTGATGCAGGTTTTGGACCGACTTGGCACTGGAAGCCACCGTTTCCTGGATGGCGGTGATCTTTTTGATCGCCTGGTAAACCGCCTGATTACCCGCCTCCGCCGCTCTTTCGGTGGCGCGTGCCGCTTCCGCCGCCTGGGTCGCGTTAGTGGCGCTTTCCTCGGTCGAGGCGGAGAGTTCGGCTGAGGTGCTGGTCACGTTTTCGACCGCCGCGCTGACTTCTTCCGAAGCGGCCGAGAGCTCCTGGCTGTGAGATGCCAACTGGAAGGAGCTCTCCCGTACCCTGTCGATCACGTTTTTGAGGTTTTCACTCATCTGATTGAAAGCCATCCCGAGTCTTCCCATCTCATCCCGGGCGCGCACCGGCACCCGGTAGTCCAACTCCCCGGCGGCGATTTTTGCCGCCGCGATCTCGAGCTGCCTGATCGGTTTGGCGATAGTCCGGTTCGAAAAGAACAGGAGCACACCGACGGCGATTATCGTTGTCAGGCCGCAGGCGGCGATGACGGTCAGCCTTCCCTGGGTGATGAGCGCATCCATGAAACTCTTCGGCGCTCCAACATACCAGATGCCGATGATCTGGCCGGAATCATTCCTGATCGGCTTGTACGCCGTTTGATACCAGTTGCCCACGACCTGAGCCGTCCCGTAATACTCCTGCCCCCGCTTCAATACGGCCTCGGCGATATTGTCCGCCACCTTGGTTCCAACCGCACGCTTACCTTCAGCCGTAATAACGTTGGTTGCGATTCTGGTGTCCCACCGGAAAATGGTTACTGTATCTCCGGTCAGCTTGCCGATAAAATCGACGATGTGGAAATTGTCATTCATCAACACCTCACCTTTGTAGAGCCGGTCACCATCCGCCCGCCATGCTCCAGGGTACATCTGATTGATGATAACTTCTCCGGTGGCCAGATCGCCACGGGCCTTCTCGGTGGCCGACTCCTCAGCGGTGGACGTTATCAGTTTGTTAACCACCAATAGTAACGCCACCGAAAATAGAACCAGAATAACGACAAATGCTGAAGCCAGTTTGAATTTGAGTGACATGGAAGCAATAGACTTGAACCTCATCGCTTCCCCCCCCCTACAATCTCTTTCTTGACGACCAGTGTCGCCTTATTTCCTCTATTCGGTTCATTGGCGGAAAACTTAAACAAACACCGGGAGGTTCGCGAATAAAGAGGGGGCGAAAAATATGTTCGCCCCCTCAGGAGGTCTTCAATCAACTCTGTACGAGTACTAAAGACCCATCTTTCCGGCTAAGCCCGCGCCCGGATGTTCGCCAGGGCGTCCAGGGCCACCTCGCCCACGGTCCGCTGCCACAGCTTGCCGGCCTCATAGATGGTCACGGCCTGGTGGTCCCCGCGCAAATCCCCAAGGGCCGAGGCCGCTTCCTGAACTCCGATTTCCCCAAGGGACCAAGCCGCCAAGCCTCGGATTTCCGGGTTCGGATCCCCCAGGGCCCTGAGCAGGATGGGCATTCCGCCGGCAACCAATGCAGGATTGCGCTTCCCGATTCTACCCAACGCCCAGATCACCCCGCGTCGCAAAACATCATCTCTATACGGCGGGCTGACGAAGTGAGCAACAAGATCGGCATAACGCTCCGGCTGGTGTTTGATAATCTCCCCCACCGCCTCCGGTGCACTAAAGCCGATCTCTCCCGACGCGGGGTTATCCACGCTAAAACGCCTGATGATTTCCCGACCGAAGTTCTCGTCCTTGCGCGACAGCCCGGCAACCACGTGCCCCAAACCTTCAATGGCCCGCCAGCGCAGAAGGCCCTCCCGATTGTCCAGAAAAGCCACCAAATGCGTGACCACTTCCGGGTCTTCCTTCGCCAACTGCAGTAACCCATCATACTGCCGGCCCTCGAGCAACCGCCGTACTTGGTCTTTGACCAAACAGCTTCGCCTCCCAGAAATAATTTTCCAAAGCTATCCTACCCCTATTTTACACTTTTTTCGCCGGCGCTAACATCCCATTTAAAAACAAAATAAATTTAAGGCCCGGAGGCCGTATTTGGCATTAACGTTAGTACAAACGGAATTTTAAATATGATAACTAATTAAGGGGTCTATTGTCCTCAGAAAACCTTTTTTGGTATTATGTGCTTATATGCTGTATACATAATACAATAAACAGCCCTCAAGGCCGTCGAACCGCCGCGGGCGACTGGCCACTGCCGCCTCCACCGGAAGGTGACACATTGCTCCGCAGCGGCCCACCTTAATACTGCCCAAGCAGCCTGGACCGCCTACACGCTGCGCCCATACATCTTATACCCGTTGCGGGCGCGAACTGTCACGGACAAATATACTAGTACAACGCGTGGTAGCGCAGAAAATGGCGTAGATCCCGTAGGGTCCGCACCCCCCGCGCCTCCAATTCGGGGAGCAGGCACAACAGCAGCCGGGCAGTGATCAGGGCGTCCCCGAGAGCGTTATGCCGGTCCTTCACCGAAATCTGATATTCCCGGGCCATCGCCCCGAGGCCGAAGGTCCGGGCGCGGGGTTTGAGGATCCGGCACAAAGACAAAACATCCAACACCACCGCCGGATTAAGGATGGCGCCGCACTTCCTTTTCAACCCGTTATTCAAAAACACCAGGTCAAACTGAATGTTAAAACCGGTGATGAGCCCCCCGGCCATTTTCTGAAGCATGCGGGGTAACACCTTTTCCAGCACCGGCTGTCCCCGCACCCCTTCAGTGGTGATTCCCGTAATCGTGGTGGCCAACTCCGGCACCTCACGTTCAGGATTAACCAGGGTATAGAAATAATCGTTTTGGATTTTGGCCGCCACGACCCGGACACAGGCCGCCGAGATTACTTCATCCCCGGTATCGGGCCGCAACCCGGTGGTCTCGGTGTCAATCACGGAGTACACAATGTTATACAGCGACACATCTTCGGGCGGCTTGGCGCTGCACAGTTGAACCAGCTCCGGGGTAAGGTCGTCGCAACCCGGCTGGACCGCGCTGGAATTATTTCTCCAAAGGCCGGAGAAATTGGCGGCGATACTCACGATGCACTCAACCCCTTTTAGTACCCTTCCACCCGGAAAGTCACGCCCGTAAACTTCTGCAACCGTGAAACAGCCATCATGGCGTCCTTCACCATCGCCAATTCCCTTCTGGTCAGCTTCCGGGGACTCACATAGTTGGATGGTTTTTTCCCTTCGGCCATGCGGCGCAAATTCAACCGCAGCCGGAGCATCAGAATGCTGTCGTAGGCCACCTGAAAGGCCTCGGCGTCGTCCTTGGGCAGGACCTCCTTGTCAACCAATTGGCGGAGCCGGCCCACCGTCGAAGTCTCCAGGAGGCCGTCGCGCAACGCAAACAAACGCACAGCGTCCACGACGTGGATCAACACGGCCCGTTTAAGGTCCAGTTGATCCTTGTGGGGGCCGGACCGTTCGGTTATCACCTGCCGGAGCGGGTTTAACGGCACCTTCCTGGAAAGGGCGTCACGGGCCATGAAATGCAGCACCACCGGCGCCTTTTCCAACCGTTGGAAAAAGTAGCGTCTTAAAGAATGGGCCATGGCGAATTGGCCGTATACCGGGCGAAAATCAAGAAAAATACTCATCAGCCTTAGCATTTGCGGGTTCAGGTCCAAGGTCCATTTCTTCAAGGTCGGGAACCAGTCCCGCATCGGCTTGCACCAGTCCGGGTTGCCGGCCATCACCTGACCGGGACAAGGCCGGAACCCGCACTGCTCCAAACCGGAAACCACCCGGCCGGCCAACTCCAGGAAGTAGGCCGCCGTTTTCTCTTCCTCTCCCGGTTGGGGATCGTCGTAGATCAAGGCGTTGTCCTGGTCGGTACGCAGGACTTGTTCACGGCGGCCCCCGCTACCCATTGTCAACCAGCAATAACTCGTCGGCGGGCGGCCCTTGCCCTCGGCGAACATCTGTTCCTCCACCATCCGGATCAACTGGCAGGTCACCCGATCGTAGAACTCCGTAACCAGCGTACAGATCTCTTCCGATGAGGCGTCGCCGCTCACCATGTCGCCCACCACGCGGTCGATGTCCGGCATGCGCGCGGCTATCCCCTCGATACTGGGAGCGCGTTCGACGGCGTCCACGGTCCGGAGCACGTCCAGGTGCTGGGCCCGGACCAGATCACCCATCGTCACGATGCCCAAGAGCATCCCCTGGCTCTCTACCAGGACGTGACGCACATTATTGCGCATCATCGCCAGCAACGCCTCGTAGATATGCGCCTCCGGCGGCAGCAGCACCAGTTTCTCGTTCATCAAGACGGCCGCCGGTCGGCGGGCCTGGTGCTCGAAATCCGCCGCGGCCAGAACGCGGCGCACCAGATCCTTCGCCGTAAGCATCCCGCGGGGGATGCCGCCGCGATCCAAGATTACCACCGCGCTGATTTCCCGCTCGGCAAACAACTGCGCCAACTCGGTGACCCGGTGTTCCTCGAGGCAGGTAACCACCGGGGACGACATTATCTCGTAGAGCCGCCTCCGGTAGTGTTGGGGCTCCCAAGGCGGCGGCCAGTTTTGTTCCCGGGCCACCTCTTGGTACACGTACCGCATCCGTTCCGCCAGCGCGTGACTAAAAAAGCCGACGAAATCCGGATCCGACTTCAGGTCTTCGAAGCAGACCTCCGGGATAAGCAGGCAACGGCTATCCTCCACCGTCCGCGAGGTGGTTGGGTAGGAGTCGGTAAACAAGAGACACTCCCCGAAGAAATCGCCCGGCTTCAAGAGGCCCACCGCCCGCTCCTCGCCGTGGTCCCCGACCAGAAGGATTTCCACCAGGCCGGACAACAGGAAAAACAAGTGCTCCTGATGGGGCTCCCCCTGCCGGAAGATGTAGGTTCCTTTGAGGTAGTCCTTGGTCGTCAGGTGGGGAACGCATTCCCGTATCCGTTCATCCGGAAGAGCCGAAAACGGCGGGGTGTCCTTCAACAATTTGTAGTAATCCATACTCCTGACGCCCCCTTCCAACCCACAGTCCTACAAACCGCGCCCGTGACCGACGTCCACGCGCAGCACGGAGCCAAGCGGCGGCCTCCCACCGCTTCACCAGCGCGGCCAGAACACTGCAAACACGCAAGCCACCCCGATGGCGAACCAGATGCCGACCGTCATGTCCAGGCCCAGGTAGCGAACGGAAACCCCGATCACGGCCAGCAAGCCCAGGTATACCGAATATATCGCCAGGTTCCTCTTAAGCGTTCCACCCATGCGACAGAATTCCTCCCTGTTCCGGTATGAAGGTGGGGCGTTTGGCGCCACCCCCGCTACCGGGCCGGCTTCGGCGCGGTTTCTTCCTTGATGTATTCGTCTTTCAGCCCAAGCTCCTCGGGTGCGTGCAGCACCAACATCTTATGGTGCACGTCGTGCGGCACCCCCCTGGGGGTCAACATAGACACCGTAAAGATCAAGAACAGGGCCAGCGGGACCGCCCAGATCGCCGGCTGTTCCGCCAGGGTGCGGTAGATCGGGTTGTCCGCGTACCATACGGCCAACCAAGGCAGCACCTGTTTGTCGGCCAGCATCGTGGACACGATCGCCATCAGGGCCGAGATCCCGCCCACCAGCATCCCGATGGCCGCGCCGGCCGCGCTTGCCCGGCGCCACCAGACGCTCATAATCAGCATCGGGAAGTACGAGGCCGCCGCGATCGCGAACGCCCAGCCCACCATCATGTTGATGTCGAAGTTCTCCACGAACGTGCCCAGGATCATCGCCCCACAGCCGGCCAGGACGGCCGCCGTGCGGAAGGCCTTGATCCGCTGCCTGGGCGTGGCCTTCTTATTGAGCATGTTCCCGTAGATGTCGTGGGCTAAAGCGCCCGTGATCGAAACCAAGAGCCCCGAGAAGGTGGTCATAAACCCGGCGAAAGCACCCGCCGAGGTGATGCCGGACAGTATGTCGCCGAGGTAGACCATATTCTGGTTCAGGATCTTGGGCAGGACCAGGATCACTGAGTCCGTGCTGTAGGCGCCGCCGGTGATGGCGTAGAGCTGGGGTACGGCATTGCGGCCCATCACCCCGAATATCGGGGGGAACAGGTAGAAGCAGCCGAGCAGGATCAACACCCAAAAGGCGGTCCGTTTCGCCGTCCGGCCGTCCGGGTTGGTGTAGAACCGCACCAGGATGTGGGGCAGCCCGGCGGTGCCGCAGATAATGGCCAGGATCAGCGAGTAGGTGTACAACACCGGGTAACCGTACTTGTTGGTCAGCGGCCCGAACGGCTCCAGCCAGGTCTTGTCGGCGGGCGCGTTCGGCACCACCTCGCCCCGGGCGTACTGCACGACCACCCGTTCCTCTCCCGGCACCGGGAACAACTGGAGTTTCGCCGCCACAACCAGTTCCTTCTTCTTGCGGGTCGAAGGGTCGGTGACGATCACCGGTTCGCCGTTTCTGGTCACGGTCACCGGGCGGGTGGTGGTGAACTCGGCCCCCGCCGGGAACACGTAGAGCGTGCGTTCCTGGCCCGCTATTTCCCGGGCCACCGTCTGGGCGGGCAACCCCGACGCCACGAGGTCCGCCGGCGTGATCGGGTCACTGCCCGGCGGCAGGGCCGCGGAGGTGGTGACGATGACCTCGGCTCCGCCGGCGAAGCGGCCCGAGATGGCATCGGGAAACACAACCTCGTTCGCCGGGGCCACCGGCCGGTATGTTATCTGGTGGTCATCGTGGAACCTGGGCAATGATTTCCCCGCTTCACCCTCGTTCCCGAACTGGGCCATCTGGCCCGGGTAGCCGCCCACGAAGGCAAACAGGACGAACATCGGCACCGAGACCGCGAACATCTTTATCCAGTAATGAAAGGCCTGCACGAAGGTGATGCCTTTCATGCCGCCCAGCGCCACGTTGAAGGTGATCACCGAACCGACCAGGACCACGCCCACCCAGTAAGGGGTGTGCAGGATATTCACCAGGGCCACGCCGGCCCCCTTCATCTGCGGCATGGTGTAAAAAAGGCCGATGGTCAGCACGAACACCACCGCGATCTTCCGGAAGGCGGCGCTCGAGTAGCGGCCCTCGGCGAAGTCCGGGATGGTGTACGCCCCGAACCGCCGCAGGGGACTGGCGATAAAGAGCAGCAGAAAGAGGTAGCCGGCCGCGTACAGCACGGGGTACCAGAGCACGTCGTAACCGAACTTCATCACCATGCCGGCGATGCCCATCAGGGAAGCCGCGGAAAGGTACTCACCGGAAATGGCCGCCGAGTTCATCGGCACACTTACCGCGCGGGAGGCGACGTACATGTCGGCGGTGCTGCGTACCGAACGCTGCACCCAGATTCCCAGTCCTACGGTGGCGATAACCAGAAGCGTTACGAAGATCAGCGGAATCCAGGCGATATCAGCCACCGCTCATCCTCCCCTCTTCCCATGTCGCCCGGGCGATGATTTCGTCTTCCAGGGCCAGGGACCGGGAGACGTAGATGCGGGCGATTATCCAGGTCAAGGGATAAAACAACACCCCCAGGAACAGCCAGCTCAGGGTGAACCCCCAGATACGGGTGTTGGCGATCTCGGGCAGGTAGAAATTGGCCAGTGGAATCCCCACCAGAATCACCACAAAAATGGCAAAACACTTCAGACTCAGCTTCAACTGTGCACTCATCACCAGGTGCAGGTATTGCTCGCTGTGCACCTCATACCTGGGAGCGGTACCCCCCGCATTCGCGGGGGTGCCCGGTCCCGTACCCGGAGGCGTGTCGCCCATTCCAAAACCCCCTTAAACAAATCTCTTGCCCTCTATAAAAAACCATAGCGGCTGATCTGTCCCTGCGTAGCGGACAATCCTCCGTCTATGGTTTGACGGCGGCCTGCAGACCGCCTTTCCCCGGGAAACCGTGCCGGTGCCTGTCTGTTTCACCGGCGAACACTTGGTCCGGGAGGGTGCGAACACAATGACCGCGGTCAGTTCTTCCAGGTTGATGCGGCGTTTCACCGGCGAACACTTAGTCCGGGAGGTGCGAACCCGGATGCGCCTCTATCGGGTTTGCCCCCCGGTTGAGGTTGATGTCATCCTAGGATTCCTTGCTCTCGTACTTCTCTTTGAGTTCCCGGCAGACCGCGGGGTCGGCCAATGTGGTGGTGTCGCCCAAGGCCCGGCCCTCGGCGATATCCCGCAACAGGCGGCGCATGATCTTGCCGCTCCTGGTTTTCGGCAGTTCGGCGGTCAGGAAGATGTCGTCCGGCCGGGCGATCGCTCCGATCTTCTTCACCACGTGGGCCTTGAGGTCGGACGCAAACTCGCCCCTGGTTTTCGATCCGTCTTTGAGTTCCTTGAAGTACTTCCCTTTTAGGGTCACAAACACCGAGATGGCCTGCCCTTTCATTTCGTGCGCCTTGCCGATGGCCGCCGACTCGGCCACCCAGGGGTGGTCGACCAGCGCGCTCTCGATTTCCATCGTGCTCAGCCGGTGTCCGGCCACGTTGATCACATCGTCCACCCGGCCTAAAATCCAGAAATAATTGTGATAGTCGCGGCGCGCGCCGTCCCCGGCAAAGTACAGTGTTTGGCCGGGAATCTTGCCCCAATACTCGCGCACGTACCGTTCGTTATCGCCGTAGATGGTGCGGAGCATTGACGGCCAGGGCTCCCTGATCACGAGGAAGCCGCCTTTGCCCAGCATCACCGAGTTTCCTTCCTTGTCGACCACGTCGATCTCCACGCCCGGAAGCGGTACCGATGCTGAACCCGGCTTCGTGGAGATGATCCCCGGCAGGGCGCTGATCATGATCATCCCGGTTTCGGTCTGCCACCAGGTGTCCACGATCGGGCAGCGTTCGGACCCAATGTACTTGTGGTACCAGATCCAGGCCTCGGGGTTGATCGGCTCGCCGACCGTGCCCAAAACGCGCAGGCTGGAAAGATCGCGCCGGGCGGGCCACTCGTCGCCCCACTTCATGAAGGCGCGGATGGCCGTGGGCGCGGTGTAGAAAATGTTGACCCCGTAGCGTTCGATGATCGCCCAGAAGCGGTCGAACTCAGGGAAGTCGGGCGCCCCCTCGTAAATCACGGTGGTCGCCCCGTTGGCCAGCGGTCCGTACACCACGTAGCTGTGCCCGGTCACCCAGCCGACGTCCGCCGTGCACCAGAAGACATCGCGGTCTTTGACGTCGAACACCATGTGGTGGGTGGTGGAAACCCCGGTCAGGTAGCCGCCGGTGGTGTGGACCACACCCTTGGGCTTGCCGGTGGTACCGCTGGTGTACAGAATGAAGAGCATGTCTTCGGAGTCCATTTCCTCGCAGGGCCCGCCCACGGTCACCCCGACCACCAGGTCGTCGTACCGGTAGTCGCGCCCTTCCTGCATCGGCACCTCCTGGCCGGTGCGTTTGACCACCAGGACCTTGTCGACCGACGGGCACTCTTTCAGGGCGGCATCGGCGTTCCGCTTCAGGGGCACGATTTTGCCCCGGCGCCACCCGCCGTCCGCTGTAATCAGAAGCTTCGCCCCGGCGTCGTTAATGCGGTCGCGCAGCGCCTCGGCGGAAAACCCCCCGAACACCACGCTGTGGGGCGCGCCGATCCGGGCGCAGGCCAGCATGGCGATGGCCGCCTCGGCGATCATGGGCAGGTAGATGGCCACGCGGTCGCCCTTCCGGACCCCCAACATGCGCAGCACGTTGGCGAACTGGGTGACTTCACGCCACAGGTCCCAGTAGGTCAGAATTCGACTATCCCCCGGTTCACCCTCAAAGATGATGGCGGCCTTGTTTTTCCGCCAGGAATTGAGGTGCCGGTCGACGCAGTTGTAACACACATTCAGCTTCCCGTTCACGAACCATTTGGCGAACGGGGGCTCCCAATCCAGGACCTGGTCCCATTTGCGGTACCAGTCCAGACGCTCGGCCTGCATCGCCCAGAAAATCCGCGGGTTCGCCCGGGCCTCGGCGTAGATGTCCCGGTTTTTGACGTTGGCCTGGCGGGTGAACTGCTCGTCGGGATGGAATATCCGGCTCTCCTCGAGCAGGGTCTCGATAGTCTCCTTCTTGACGGCCACGGAAACCCTCCCCCTTCAAAGACTGAGATTCACACCAATTCCTCAAGTGTTTAATGGGATTCTACCGTGCTCCAGGGGGACTGAAAAGAATTCGGGGGCCAATCGCCGAATGTCGAGGTCTACCGGTGAATATTGGCGCCCAACGGTCGATAGTTGAGGGTGAACGGTACTCTCCACCGGCGAACCGCTCGGCGGCAAAACCTTGTCGGGCCAGCAGGAAATCCGGGACCCCCTTGGCGAATGGTATTTTTACCGGAACAATGGAGTTGACACCGAATGATCTGGGACAGGATGGAAACGCTGTCGCGGGACGACATGAAGCGCCTCCAGTTGGACCGGCTGCAGTCCGTGGTCCGCCGGGTCTGCCGGAAGGTGCCTTTCTACCGCAACCGCCTGCGGGAAATGGGCTTTAGGCCGACCGGCGTCAAGAGCCTCTCCGACCTGCCGAAGCTGCCGTTCACCGAAAAAGACGACTTGCGCGACAACTACCCGTACGGACTGTTCGCGGTGCCCCTGGAGAAGATGGTGCGGATTCACGCTTCATCGGGCACCACCGGCCGGCCGACCGTGGTGGGCTACACGCGTAAAGATCTCGGCACCTGGTCGGAACTGGTGGCCCGGGTGGTGGTCCAGGCCGGGGTGAAGCCCCGTGACGTCGTCCAGATTTGTTTCAGTTACGGCCTTTTTACCGGGGGTTTCGGCCTGCACTACGGACTGGAACGGGTCGGGGCCACCGTCGTGCCGGCGTCCGCCGGGAATACCCGGCGCCAGCTCCGCCTGATGCAGGACTTCAACACCACCGCGCTGGTTAGTACACCCACTTACGCCCTGTACATCGCCGAGGTGGCCCGCGAGAACGGGTTGGACCCCATCCGGCTGGGGCTCCGGCTGGGCCTTTTCGGTTCCGAGCCCTGGTCGGAGGGCCTGCGCCAGGAACTCCAGACCGCCTGGGGTTTTGCGGCCACCGACAACTACGGCATGAGCGAGCTGATCGGACCGGGCGTGTCCGGTGAGTGCCGGCTTCAAGACGGGCTGCACATCTCGGAAGACCACTTCCTGCCCGAGATCATCGACCCCGAAACCGGCGAGACCCTGCCCCCGGGTGTGCAGGGGGAACTGGTGATCACCACCCTGACCAAGGAGGGCCTGCCGCTCCTTCGCTACCGGACCAGGGATCTGACCACTCTGGATTATACCCCGTGCCCCTGCGGGCGGACCACCGTGCGCATGCGTCGCGTATTCGGGCGGACGGACGACATGCTGATCATCCGCGGGGTGAACGTCTTCCCGTCCCAGGTGGAGGAAATCCTGATGGATACCGCTGGAGTCGGCCCGCATTACCAGATCATTGTGGACCGGAAGGGATACCTGGACGAAATGGAGGTGCGGGTCGAACTGGCCGCCGACTACTTCACCGGGGCCTTTCGCGACCTGGAGACCCTCGAAAGAAACATCAAAGAACGCCTCCAGAGTACCCTGAACATCACCCCGAAAGTCAAGCTGGTGGAGTACCGCTCGCTGGAGCGAACGGAAGGCAAGACCAAACGCGTGATTGACCGCCGGCCGGTCTAGAATGGTGGTTGGTGGTCGTAATGGTCGTCAGTGGTCAGTGGTCGGTGGTTACCACACTGACGACCGACCACTGACGACCGACGACTGAATTTGGCCAGAGATAGATCAGGGAGGTTTTAGATTAATGTACTGGAACCGGGAAATGGAGTGCATGCCGGCCGAGGAGCGCAAGAAACTACAGTTGGAGCGCCTGCGGGAACTGGTGCGCCGCGTCTACGAAAACGTACCGCATTACCAGCGGGTGCTCCGGGAGGCGGGCCTTCGTCCGGGAGACGTGAAGTCCCTGGACGACCTGGCGCACCTGCCCTTCACCGCCAAGGACGACCTGCGCCGGACCTACCCTTTCGGACTGTTTGCCACGTCATTGGCGAACACCGTCCGGGTGCACGCCTCGTCCGGCACCACCGGCAAACCCGTCGTGGTGGGCTACACCCGCAAGGACATCGACACCTGGTCCGAGGTCATGGCCCGGACCCTGATGTGCGCCGGCGTCAAGGACGACGACATCATCCAGATCGCTTACGGATACGGCTTGTTTACCGGGGGATTGGGCGTGCACTACGGCGCCGAGAAAGTAGGCGCCACGGTCGTGCCGATTTCGGTAGGCAACACCAAGCGCCAGATAATGCTGATGGAGGACTTCGGCACCACCGCGCTGGCCTGTACTCCTTCCTACGCGCTGCACCTGTCCGAGGTGCTCGAGGAGACGGGCACCGACCGGTCGCGCATCCGGCTGCGGGTGGGCGTCTTCGGGGCCGAGCCTTGGTCGCCGCAGATGGCCCGGGAGATCGAGAAGAAACTCAACGTCGTCGCCATCGACATCTTCGGCTTAAGCGAGATCATCGGCCCCGGGGTGGCCAGCGAGTGCCTCTACAACACGGGACTGCACATCTTTGACGACCACTTTTTGCCGGAGGTCATCGACCCGGCCACCGGGGCGCAACTGCCGCCGGGCGAGGAAGGCGAACTGGTGATCACCACCCTGACCAAGGAGGCCTTCCCGCTGATCCGCTACCGCACCCGGGACATCGCCACCCTCCACGTCGAGCCCTGTCCCTGCGGCCGGACCCACGTACGGATGTCCAAGGTCATGGGGCGCACCGACGATATGCTCATCATCCGCGGGGTGAACGTCTTCCCGTCCCAGATCGAAAGCGTCCTGCTGGAGATCGGGCACGCCGAGCCGCACTACCTGCTGGTGGTGGACCGCAAGGGCCCGCTGGACCACCTGGAGGTCTGGGTGGAGGTGTCCGAGCGTTTCTTCCGCGACGAGGTGCGGCACCTGGAATCCCTGGGGAAGACCATCAAGCGGGAGATCGAGGGCACGCTGGGCATCGGGGTGGAAGTAAAACTTGTCGAGCCCAAGACCATCGAGCGCAGCCAGGGAAAGGCCAAGCGGGTGGTTGACAAGCGTGACCTTCCCGGGAAGAATAAACCGCAGGAGGGATAAAGCATGTGGGTAAAGCAGATTTCGATTTTCCTGGAGAACAAGTCGGGACGGCTGGCCGCGGTGGCCAGGCTTTTGGCGGACAACGGATTCAACATCCGGGCGCTTTCCATCGCCGACACTTCCGACTTCGGCATTCTGCGGCTCATCGTCAACGACCCCGCCCGGGCCTATCAGGTGCTGAAGGACGCCGGGTTCACCGTCAGCGAGACCGAAGTACTGGCCGTGGAGGTGCCGGACCGTCCGGGCGGCCTGGCCGGAGTGCTTGACCTGCTGCACGATACGGGCATCAATATCGAATACCTCTACGCGTTTGTGTCCAAGTCGGCCGGGAACGCCTTGGTGCTGCTCAAGGTGGAGGATCTGGAACGGGCGGTCGAGGTGCTCGGTGCCAACGGGGTCACGGTCCAGGATTACAACATCGTCCACCAGATATAGGCGAAACATACCAATGCCGGGTGTGCACGAACGTTGTCGTGGTTAAGCAGGAAGGCCAGGGCACGCTGGTGTGCTGCGGAAAACCGATGACCAAGACGGAGTAACTTTAAAAAACCGGCGCAATATTTGCTGGTTCTGGTCGCCTTCCAGGGCGAAGAGACGTGCTTTCGCCACGTTCTCTATGGTTACAAAAGCTTACCGTACGAAAAGACCAAGCGGATCCCCAGTTCCTGAGCCAATTGCCGGACTGCGGGCCGAGCTCGAAACCCGAAAAAAAGCGGGATTATCTCCACCCCGGGCAGATATACCCGCGCCCGTTCGACCTGCCTGGCAAACCGCGTCATTTCCCGGGCAGTGATGTTCGTCTTTACTTCCCCCAGCAGTACCACCTCTTGTTCCGGCCGCTCCCGGTAGACGCCCTTGCCGTAAATGTTGAACTCCATTTCCTTCCCGTCAATGGTCAGGAACTCCCGGCCCAACTCGGGGAACTCAAGCCCCAACTCTTTTTCCAGCACATAGGGAACCACCTGGTACGAAAGATCCTCCAGGTTGCCCCCCAAGTTTTCGCTTAAGCTCCCGACCTGACGGGCCAGCTCCTGTACCGCCTTCTCCGTCTTTCTCTGCGCCTGCGCCAGTTCTTCCTGCGCCTGCGCCAGTTTTTCCTGCGCCAGGGCCAGTTGCTCCTGCGCCAGGGCCAGTTGCTCCACTCGCTTCTCGGTGCGCACCTGCGCCTGCGCCAGGTCGGCAACAACCATCTTCAGTTCCGAGAAGTCCTCCCTGGTCGGATATCGGCCGTGAAGACAGGCCTCCACGATTTCTCGTACCGCAAGTCGCTGCTCCGCGGTGAGAACATCTTCCGGCACGCCCATTGATCAACACCTCACCGTACGTACCAAACACTCATTTTTGATTATGATACCACAATATAGTGGCGCCTAGTTCTTCACTTCTTCACCGTAGACCGGAATCTCGGCGATCTTGTTCTCGTACCCCTCCCGCATGGCCAAAAGGTCGAGGTGCACGGTCTTCACATCCTCCCAGAACAGCTCGATCTTTTCGTCAATGGGCGTCTTGCCTTCGTCAATGGTCTTGATGTAACCCTTGCACGATTCGCACACGTTCACCCGGTACCGCTCCGTCTCGTCCACCGTGAAGAACCGGAATTTCTTCTGGTCCTTCTCGTTACAGAAGGCGCACGCGATGCGGGCAAAGGGCCACTCGGTCTCGCAAAGCGAACAGTAAAGCGTGCGCGCCCCGTTCTCCCTTGACAGGCGGGAGAAATTGGCGTGCCCGCCGCAGACCGGGCAAAACCTCTTCCGCCATGATTCCAGGCCCAACGACTCCCGGAGCTGGGCCGAGAAATGCCGCAAAAACGGTCGCAGGGTCAGGCTGACCATGAAGCCCACCATCTCCTCGGGGAGGTCTTGCTCGGAGACGAAATCGCTCAGCCATTCACCGTCCCGCCGCAGCACCCCGGCCACGGCCTTGCTCCGAGCCTCCGCCTCGGCCGGCAGGGCCGCCAGAATCCGGTCCACGTCCTCTGAGCGGTCGGGATGATACTGTTTGAGAATGCCGCTTATTTCTGCAAGCACTTCAAAGAAGCTTTCCACTTCGATCTGCGGGGGGTGGCCGTAGAGCATCGGGATGCCGGACTCCCAGTTTTCCATTATTTCAGGCGCTACCGGACCGGTTTGCAGCTTCTCCGCGGGCACCGTCACGTTGCGCAGCTCGCGATAAAGGTCCAGCAGGTGCGGTTCGACAAACGGGACTTCCTTTTCGGACACGCTATCATCTCCTAATTTGATTGACTAGCACAATCCTAACAAACACCCGCAGCAAAAGCAACCTCCCCGTCCTGCAGACGTTCGACCCCCACCCCCGGTCCCCCCAAAAAAGGTGTCTGACACCTTTTTTGGGCCGCGGAGCCAAGCGGCGGCCCCCCTCTTTGGCCCTCAGGCGGTGGGAGACCGCCGGCGCAGGCGACATTGCGAAGCATCGTGAACAGCGGCCGGCGCGGGCGAGGCCGGCACTGCCGACGCCGAGGACGCCAACACCACAACCCTGCTGAACGGCCAATACTGACTCCTTCTCGGGCGGTGACGTGCCGGCTGAGCCTGAACACCCCTCGATGGCAATCCGCAGGCGGCGTACAGTGCCCCGAGCCAAGCCGCAAGCCGCTGTCGATGCGCAGCACGGAGCCAAGCGGCGGTCCCCGCCGCCCCGAATGGAAACCGGGGGGCTTTCGCCCCCCGGTCCTCTGCAGAAAAATAGGGGGAAAATAGGGGACTGTCCCCCTTTTAGGCATGCACGCTTGCCGGCGCCTTCGCGGGTTCGTGTCCGTGATGATGTTCGGGGTCCCCTTCCAATACGCGGAAGTTCTCCACGAAGAAGAGGATCACCAGAACCGCACCGACCAGCAGGCCGATAAAGCCCACCCACTCCATCCAGGTCGGGGCGTAGGGCATCTGGTAGTTCTGCGCCATCCCGGTGAAGATCACGTTGGTCCGGTTTAAGATCACCCCGACCGAACTTAAGATCGAAGCGGTGATGAGCCCGCCGACCGAGTTCCGGATGGACGGGATCAGGAACATCGCCAGCGGCACCAGGAAGAACGGCACCATCTCCAAAAGGTACATGTTCGCCTGCAGCGTGCCGTTGAACGCGTATTCCCAGGCCCCGCGCGCCGTCAGATCCCAAACCTTGAGAACCAGGTAGAAGATCATCAGGTAGGCCCCCACCAGGGTCAGTTTGCTCAAGGACGGCATGTAGTCGCCAAAGTCCTTGCCGTAGATCCGGGCCAGCGCCCAGCAGGAGAAGGCCACCACCGCCGGACCGACGTATAGGGATGAAATCAGGAAGAACCACGGCACCCACGTCGACCACCAAGTGGGATACAGGTTGACGGTGGCGATGAAAAGCCCGCCCAGGGAGGCCTGGTGCAGCGACGGCAGCATGATGCCCACGCAGATCAAAAGCGGCATCGCCTTGTCCAGGAGGTTGTAGAGCCGGGGCGCGTCAATCCGCTCGAAAGCGATGTGCCCGAACTCCAGGATCTGGATGGTCCAGTACAGGGTCATACACCAAAGCACTTCAAACAGGATCGAGGTGTAGCCCCAATACACGAACGGACGCCAGAAGTTGTAGTAAACAGTGATGTCAAACAAAAGTCCGGTCATCGCGACGGTGTAGCCCAGAAGTGACACGACCATCGCCACCCGGACCACCGGCCGGAACGCCTTGATGTGCAGGATGTGCGCCAGAAAAACGGTGCCGTACCCGCAGCCGGCGATCGCGACCGCGGGGAACACCAGGTACTTCCACAGGCCCCAGGTCCACTCGTCGTTCAGGGCGGTTACCGGTCCCAGGCCGAAAGCAAACCGGTAGCCGGCGACCGCCGCGAAGAAGACGAGAAAGGCCAGCATGGCCCAGCGCAGCGGGGTCAGCCGGAAACCAAACCGGTTCGTATACCTTTCGTCGTACACTTGGGCACCCTCCTCTTATCCGTATGTATTGGCCACCGACTAGTGCCCGTCTTCGTTCTCAGCGCGCCGTTTGGTATACACGTACAGCGCCGCAAAGAAGATCGGCAGGCCCACCGCGAGGATGGGCGCTTTGGAAACGTACTTCCAGGTGTACTGCGTGGGGCTCTTCTGCATGACGTCGGTGTTGAACCCCAGTTCCTCGAAGGGGACGTCCGAGATGTACATCCAGGAAGTGCCGCCCACTTCTTTTTCACCGAAGATGTGGTTGACGTACTTGTCCGAGTTCTTCGCGATCCGGTCCTTCGCTTCCGCCAGCAGTTCCTCCCGCTTCCCGAACTTCAGGGCGCCGGGCGGGCAGGTGGTGACGCAGGACGGCAGCATGCCGTTCGCCAGCCGGTCGTAACAGAAGCTGCACTTCCTGACCCGGGACCAAGTCTCGTCCCACTTCATGGAAATGTTCAGGAACGGGCACGCCAGTTGGCAGTAACGGCAGCCCACGCAGATCTCCGGGTTGAAGTAGACCACCGGGCCCTCCGGCCGCACCGCGTACGCGTGGACGAAACAGACCTCGGCGCAGAGCGGCTCCAGGCAGTGGTTGCACTGGACCTTGGCGAACCGCTGCCTGTACTCGCCGTTGATCTCCAAGGTGTGGAACCCGACCCGCGTGACGTTATACGCATCCAGCACGGGCGGGTTCGAGCCGTCGGCCTGGAACTCGGTCTTGGTGGCGGGCAGGTCGTTCCAGTTCTTGCACGCCACCTGGCAGGCACGACACCCGATGCATTTCGTGATGTCGACTAACACTCCATATGAACCCACTTATTCGCACCTCCGCTTATAGAGTCCGGCTTTTTGCACGGCGACATCTCACGGGCGCCTACAGGTCGTAGATGGCCCGGGCCCGGGTCCGCGGCGCCGGAGGCACACCCGCCCTGACCTTTTCGATGTTAACCAGAAAAGCCTTGTACTCCGGAATCATCGTGTTGGGATCGCCGGCCGCCGGCGTCAGATCGTTGGCGATCGCACCGGAGGACAGGCCAATGAAGCCCCAGTGCCACGGCATGTAGATGATCTCCACCGGCTTGCCGTCGACCTCCAGCGGCTTCACCAGCGGGGTGACACCCACCTTGCACTCGATGGCGCCCCGGACGGTGCTGACCTTGACCCAGTCGTAGCTCTCGATGCCCAGCTTCTCGCCCAGGCTCTTCGAGATCATCACGTGCATCTCGGGCTGCAGTTCCACCAGGAAGGGCAGGTTCCGGGTCAGGCCGCCGCTCTGGTAGTGCTCGACCAGCCGGAGCGTGGTGCACACGTACGGGAACTCGGTGCTGCCCACTTCCGCGAACTTCTGGAATTCGCCGCCGTAGGTCTTGAGGCACGGGTTGGTCTGCTGCTTGGAAACGAGGTTTTTAACCGGGCTCTCGATCGGCTCGTAGTGTTCGGGGAACGGGCCGTCGGCACACGGGATGGAGAACAGAAGCCCCTGGCCGTCCGCCAGCATAATGAAGGGCTTAGCGGCCGTTTCCTCGGGCGGAACCTTGGCGTTAAAGTCCGGTACATCCCTCAAGACCCACTGGGCGCCATCCCACTCCACGGGGGCCCGGGTGGGATCCCAGGGCCGGCCGGCCGGGTCGCAGGAACACCGGTTGTACACGATGCGGCGGTTGAGCGGCCAGGCCCAGGCCCAGTTGTGGTACATGGCCAGCCCGCTCTTGTCCTCTTTGTTGCGCCGCTTGCAGGCCGGGTCGTTCACGTTGTTGTAAAAACCGCTGTAAATCCAGTTTCCGCATGAAACGGCGCCCAGGTCCGAATTCGCGATCGCGGCGAAGTTCGGCAAGAGCTCACCGGTCTCGAGGTTCGTGCCGTTCATTTCCATGGCGACCTTGTTCGGGTCCGGCGGGTCGCCGTAGTCCCAGACCATGTTCAGGATCGCATCCGGGAACGCGCCGCCCTTGGTTTTGTATTCCGCGCGGAGGGTCTTGAACAGCCGGTCGGCGATCCACAGGTCGGGCTTCGCCTCCCCGGGCGGATCGACCGCCTTGTAGCGCCACTGGATCCAGCGGCCGCTGTTGGTCACCGTGCCTTCCTTCTCGAACGGGCCGGCCGCCGGCAGCAGGAACACCTCGGTGCCGATCTTGGCCGCGTCGAGGTCCGGGGCCTTCCAGAAGGCGGCCGTCTCGGTCTCAAACAGGTCCATGGCCACCAGCCACTCCAGTTTGGCCATGCCGGCGCGCGCCTGAATCTGCGACGGACCGCAGACCACGGCGTTCTGGCCCCAGGCGAACAGGCCCTTGATCTTCCCGAGGGCGATGTCGCGGAAGATGGCCATGTGCGAGTGGTCGCCGGTGGCCAGCTTGGGCATCCAGTCGAAGCGGTAGTCGTTCTCCTCGGTGGCCGCGCCGCCGTACCAGGCTTTGAACATGGCGGCCACGAACTTGGGCCGGTTGGTCCAGTAGCCGGCTTTCGGCGTGGCCTTCTCCACATAGTCGGCCCACGTGGGGTGCGCCGCCGCGCTGGGCATGGGATTGTAACCCGTGGTGATGTGGAACAGCATGCCCTGGTCGGTGGAGCCCTGCACGTTGGCCTCGCCGCGCTGCGCGTTCACGCCGCCGCCGGGCATGCCCATGTTGCCGAGCAGGAGCTGGATCATGGCGAGGGCGCGCACGTTTTGCGTACCCACGGTGTGTTGGGTCATACCCATGGCGTACAGGATACTGCCGGCCTTCCCGGGCTTGCCGGTTTCGGCGAAGGCCTTCCAGACCTCCACCAGCTTGTCTTGGGGCGTGCCGCAGATGCGGGACACCGTTTTCAGGTCGTAACGGGCAACGTGCTTTTTGAGCAGTTGGAACACGCAGTTCGGATGCTGCAAGGTAACATCCTTCTCGTCGGTATAAGACCAGGTGGCCTTGTCGTACTTTCCACCCTCCAACAAACCGGAAAAAACACCGTCTTCCAATTTAAAGTCGGGGTTGATGATGTACGACGCGTTGGTGTAGTTGACCACGTACTCCTCGTGGTAGAGGTTGTTGTCCAGGATGTACTTCATGAAACCGTTGAAGAACGGAATGTCGGTGCCGGGCCTGAAGGGCGCGTAGATGTCGGCCAGCGACGCGGTCTTGGAGACGCGCGGGTCGACGACGATCAGCTTGGCGCCCCGGGTTTCCCGGGCCTTGGTGATCCACTTGAAGGCGATGGGGTGGTTCTCCGCGGGGTTGCCGCCGATTACCAGCCAGGCGTCCGCGAACTGGTAGTCGGTCCAGTGGTTGGTCATCACGCCTCTGCCGAAGGTATTGGCCAGACCGGCCACGGTGACTGAGTGTCAGAGACGGGCGTGGTGACAGATGTTGATCAGCCCCAGGACCCGCGCCCACTTCTGCATCAGGTAGTTTTCCTCACAGTTGATGGTGGCGCTGCCCAGTTGGGCGATGGCCTGGGTGCGGTTCACCGTTACGCCGTTGGCGTCGGTGGTCTCGAAAGTGGCGTCCCGCGTCGCCTTGACCCGCTTCACGATCTCCGTGATGGCGTCGTCCCAGCTGATTTCCTGCCACTCGGTGCTGTAGGGCGCACGGTAAAGGGGCTTGGTCAGGCGCCGCGGGTTGTCGATGCGGGGATTGGGCCACATGGAGTGCCGGCGTTCGGATTGGCCGACGACGTGCCGGAGGTCGGAGAGGGCGCGTCCCTTGGGGCACATCCCGCCCTCGTTGATCGGGTGGTCGGGGTCGCCGATACTGTCGATTACCTTTCCGTCCCTGGTGTAGATGATCGCGCCGCATCCGCCGGAGCACCAGCCGCAGATGGTGTAGGTTTCTTCGGCGTACTGGAGCTTGAACTCCGGCATGTCCGTGCGCGACTTGAGAAGCAGCGTCGCCGCTTGGGCAGATTTTCCGCCGCCGATCACATCCAGCGCCGTTAGGCCCGCCGCGCCGAGACCGACGGATTTCAGGAAAGCCCGCCTGCTAAGCTTCTTCATAGAAAACTCAGGACCCCCCTTCAGTATTCCTGACTTCCTGACTTCATCTAAACAATTAACTGGAAATCAAAAAAACGCAGCAAACACCCCCCATCTCGCTAATACCTCAGCGAGCTACTTCACAAGGGGCTTACTCCGTTTTTCATATCTATCTCTATCTATCTCTATTGCTCCCAAATATAACACATAAAACTTGGGCCTGTCAACATTTCCACCCGGCCTGCAGGGCTGACGCACGAAAAATGCTCACAAACCCTTGAGCCTTGCAATTTCTTGATAAAAATGAGGGGCCGGCACACCAATCCGGACCGGAGAAAGGGACACAAAAAGGGGCCGGATTGTTCCGACCCCTCGCTTCAACCGCCTTGTTCAGATGATGGAATGCAGTTCCTTGAACACCAGGTTAAAGGTAAGGATTTCCAGCTTCACCGCCAGGTCCACGTTCCGGACCACAACGTCGCCCGGAACATCCACCGCCACCGGACCAAATGTCAGAAGCGCCTTCAGGCCGTACCCCACCAACTGGTCGGCGATATCCTGAACTGAGCCCAGGGGAACGGCGATGATCGCGAGTTTGACGTCCTGCTGCTCGATGACCTCGGCCATCCGCTCGAGCGGGAGAACTTCGAGGTCGTGAATCCGCTTGCCGATTTTGGTCAAGTCGTTGTCAAAAACCCCGACGATATTGAAACCACGGTCGATGAAGCCCCGGTAGGTGCACAAAGCCGTGCCTAGATTACCGGCGCCCACCAAGATTACGTTCCAAGGGCGGGTGAGTCCAAGAATTTTCAGGATGTAATGAATGAGGTCCTTCACGTTGTAGCCGACGCCCCGGGTGCCGAACTCCCCAAAATAGGCCAGGTCCTTGCGCACCTGTGCCGGGCTTACACCCACACCCTTGGCGATCTCGCTGGACGATACCGTGGTGACTCCCCGCTGTTCCATGCGTTCGAGAAACCGGGAATAGATGGACAACCGTGTCACCGTAGCTTCGGGAATTCTTAGTGCTTTCAAGCCGTAAAGCCTCCCAAATAGCCTATTACCAGTTGCGGATAACATTTTTGAAAAGTTAAAAAACTCTGGTCTATTATATCAGCGGGTTTACAGGGGGTCAATGGTTTTGTTAAGAAAATCACTTGCGATTTCCGGCGGCTTTCAGCCGCTGCACCACCGCCGCCGCGTTCGGAGCCCCGTAAACCGCCGATCCCGCCACCAGTACGTTTGCTCCGGCCCGCACGACCACCGGCGCTGTATCCGGGTCGATCCCTCCGTCCACTTCCAGGTCGACCTCCAGTTCCTGTTGCTCGATCATCCGCCTCAGGACGGCAATCTTGGGCACAACCCCGGGCAGGAACTTCTGGCCCCCGTAACCCGGATTCACCGTCATGACCAGCACCTGGTCCACCAACGGAAGGACGTACTCAACCATTACCGGGGGGGTGGCCGGGTTCAAGGCCACTCCGGCACGCATCCCGTGCTCCCGGATCAGGCGTAGGGTACGATCCAGATGCCGGACGGCCTCGCAGTGCACGGTCAGGATGTCGGCCCCGGACTCTGAAAACGCCGCCACGTAACGCTCCGGAGCTTCGATCATCAGGTGCACATCGAAAACCAGGCTGCTTCGCGGGCGCAGCGAAGCCACCACCGGCGGCCCGATACTGATGTTCGGCACAAAGTGCCCGTCCATCACGTCGATGTGCAGATAGTCGGCCCCCGCCTGCTCCACCTTGCGGATCTCCTCTGCCAGCCGGCCGAAATCGGCCGACAGGATGGAGGGCGCGATCTTGATCACGGCTTGTTCTTCCCCTCCCGCACCAGAATCTCACGCAAAAACCCCAGGTAGTGAGCGTACCGGAACCGCGCCACCGACCCGCCGGCCACCGCCCGGCGCACGGCACAATCCGGTTCCCGGTAGTGGATACAATCGGTAAACCGGCAACCGCCGGCATGCTCAGCGAATTCGGGAAACAGTCCGGCCAGTTCCATCCGGTCAATCCCTTCCAGCCTCAATACTGAAAAACCGGGGGCGTCGGCCACCCATCCTCCCCCGTCCAGCACGAGCAGTTCGACGTGACGGGTCACGTGGCGGCCTCGTTGAAGTTTGGCGCTGATTTCCCCCGTAGGGAGGTTCAGGCCGGGCTGCACCGCGTTAATGAGACTTGACTTCCCCGAGCCTGACGGACCGGCCAGCACCGTAATTCGCCCGGTCAGCACCTCCCGGACGGCAAGAACCCCCTCGCCGGTGACCGCGCTGGTCAACAGTGTGGGGTAGCCGGCGCCGCGGTAGGTCTGGATCCAAGCCTCGCCCTCGGCCCCCGGATCCGCCAGGTCCAACTTGTTGACACAAATAACGGCCCGGATTCCGGCAGCCTCGCAGTGCACCAGAATCCGGTCCAGAAGATTGAGCGCCGGGGACGGGTCCTGAAAAGAGGTGACCACCAGGGCCTGGTCGGCGTTGGCCACCGGGGGGCGAACCAACTCCGAGCGGCGCGGTTTCACATCCTCTACCACCCCGCGTCCCCCGGCAAGATCCTTGAACACGACTTCGTCGCCGGCCAGCACCCGCCCTTTGGTGCGCAACTTACCGCGCAAGGTACACTTCCCGGCCTTCCCTTCAAACCAGACGAAACAGAAACCCCCATAGACTTTGATTGCCAAACCCTCCGGCATTCAGTAAACGCCCCTAATCCGGACAACCAGAATTCAGAATCCAGAATTCAGGAGTCAGAAGAATGAGGAAACCAAGAAGGACTTCGTTTGGCCACAATTTGCGCCGCCGAACCTAGTCAAAAGTCTGGTCCCGCACTAGCTCGCCGTCGATGTAAGATTGAATGCGGGCCGGCCCGTAGTACCCCACGGGCCGGGACACCCGCTCCCCGGACTCATGCTCGCCTGAATAGGCCTCACGCTGCCCCTGAAGGTCGGTGACCACGATCCGAAAGAGGTGGGTCCGGCCGTCATTGGGCATCGAAGCGTAAACCACCACGGACCGCCCTTCAGGGCCGGGTCCCTTGCTCACCGTGAGTCTGACTTCGCTAAGTTCCTCAACCTCCGCGCCGCCCCGAGGTTCCTGGGCAATCACCCGTCCCGCAGGGTGCTCGTGGCTTTGCCTCTCCTGCACGTTAGGTGCCGCAAGCAAACCGGCCGCGACGATTCTCGCCCGCGCCGCGCCCTCTTCCTCCCCGATCAGGTCGGGGACGATAATCAACTGGGGACCCGGCGCCTTGCTGATTACCAGCCTGATCTCGCCCCCCTTTGGATGGGCCGCGTTCGGTCCGGGTTCCGTCTGAATCACCGTACCCGCAGGAGATAGTTCGTCGATGACTTCTTTCTCCCCGACCAAAAAGCCGGCGGCCTCCAGGACTGAGGCGGCCTCGTCCCGGGTCCGGCCCCTTACATCCGGTACGCGAATCATCTCCGGCCCCCGGCTTACGGTCAAAAAGATCACCCGTTGCCGTTTCACCCGGCTCCCCTGCTTCACATCCTGACTGATGACCACACCCGGTTCTTCCGAGCTGTACTCCTCCGACACCGAGGCCCTCAAGCCCACCCGCTTCAGTTCGCGCTGGGCGTCGGCCAGGAGTTCACCCTCCACGCCGGGCACCGTCACCTCGGGCACGTGCAAATAGGCGCGCAAGCCGAAGAACCCGCCGATAGTCAGCCCAATCACAGCGACGATAATACCGGCCAACGTCCAGTTGCCCAGCCGCCTCCGGGGCACCCGCACCGGTTCGTAGACCTGGGTCGACGAGTCGGTCAACTCTCCTTCTTCGCCGACGCCGGTCTTGATGGACTTCAATTCCCGGGCCATTTCCCGGGCTGAAGCGTAGCGGTCGACTGGGAACTTTGACATGGCCCGCCGGACGATCCGGTCAAACTCCGGGTTCACGGCCGGATTACGTTCCTTCAGGGGCGGGACTTCGTCCTGAATGTGCTTCAAAGCCACGGACACCGGGTTGCCGCCGTTGAAAGGGACGGACCCGGTGAGCATCTCGAACAGCACAACCCCCAGAGCATATATGTCGGACTGCGCATCGGCCGTATCGCCCCGGGCTTGCTCCGGGGAAATGTAGTGCACCGAACCCACGAGGCTTTTCGTCTGCACCAGGGTGGCCGCGTTGCTCTCCCGGGCGATCCCGAAGTCGGCGAGTTTGGCCTGTCCGTCCCTGGTGATCAGGATATTGTGGGGCTTAACGTCCCGGTGAATGATCTTCTGGTAGTGGGCGTGCTCCAGGGCGTCGCACACCTGGCGGGCAATGGCGACGACCCGGTGCGGCGCCAGTGGCCCTTCCCGCTTGATGACCGTCTTCAGGTCTTCCCCGTCCACGTACTCCATGACCAGGTAATGCCGGTCACCCTCGCGGCCGACGTCGTAGACGTTAACGATATTGGGGTGGGACAGGCTGGCCACCGCTTGGCCCTCCCGGTGGAAGCGGGCCACAAACTCTTCATCGGTGTTGAACTCGGACCGGAGCACCTTCACCGTTACCGGGCGTTGCAGCAGGGAATCATAGGCCTTGAACACTTCGGCCATGCCGCCGACGCCCAAAATCTCGGTTATTTGGTAGCGGTTTCCCAGGACTTTGCCGATCATGCTTCTTACAGCACCACCAAAACGAGGGTAATATTATCGCTGCCGCCCTGCTCCAGGGCCAAGCGCACCAGTTCCCGGACTGCCGGTTCGGGAGCGCTGTGCCCCGCAACCGCGGCTCGGATGGCGGTGTCCGGGACCAGGTTGGTGAGCCCGTCGGTGCAGAGCAGCACTTGATCCCCGGCCTCAAGCGGCACCCGCAAGAGGTCGATTTCCAGTTGCTCCCCTGTTCCCAGGGCTCGGCTCAATACGTTCCGGTACGGATGTTGCGGCACCTCCTCGGCCGTAATCCGGCCCTCGTTCAGCAGTTGCTGCACCACCGAGTGATCCTCGGTCAGCTGAACGATTTCCCCGGCCCGCAACAAGTACACGCGACTGTCGCCGACGTGCGCCAGAACCAAGCTGTCCTCGGACACGAGACACGCTGACAGGGTGGTTCCCATGCCGTTACATTTATTGTTTCGACACGATTCCTTAAATACCTGGTGATTGGCGGCCTCAACGGCGTACAGAAGCGCATTGCCGATTTCCTCACCCTGTCGCGCCAGTTCCCGAAACCGCTCCTCCAGCACCGTCAGAGCGATCCGGCTGGCCACCTCCCCGGCCTGGTGCCCTCCCATTCCGTCCGCCACGGCAAACAAGCCGAGCGCCTCGTTTACCCGGTGGCTATCCTCGTTGTTGACCCGGACCAGTCCGGTGTCGGTGACCGCGCTCCACCGCAATCGCTTCACTCTTTATACGCCTCCGTCCGGTAACGCCACCGCAACTGACCGCAGGCCGCCCCGATGTCGGCCCCTAATTCGCGGCGCAGGGAAACTGGTACTCCTTCTTCTTCCAAGACCCGCCGGAAAGCCCGGACGGCTTCCGGACCGGGGGCCTGGCCGCCGCTTCCCGGGACGGGGTTCGCCGGGATCAGGTTTACGTGCCCCAACGTCCCCTTCAGGAGGCCGGACAGTTTCCGGGCCGACTCGGGCGAGTCGTTCACGCCGCCCAGCAAAATGTACTCAAACGACACCCGGCGTCCGGTCCGGCGCGCATAGTCCGCACAGGCCGGCATAAGCTGCTCCAGGGGATACTTGCGGTTAACCGGCACCAGCATGTCCCGCAGCGCGTTGTCAGGTGCGTGCAATGATACCGCCAGCGTCAAGGCGAACCGTTCCCGGGCCAGCTTTTTAATCTCCGGCACCAGGCCGCACGTCGAAAGGGTGATCCGCCGCCCGCTTATGCCGAGCCCATATGGGGCCGTCACGTTGGTGATAAACCTCAGGGTGTTTTCGTAGTTGTCCAGGGGTTCACCCATTCCCATGAGCACCACGTGTGTAACCGGCTCGCCTGAAGTCCTCCGGACGGCCAATACCTGCTCATAAATCTCACCCGGCCGCAGGTTGCGCTTCCAGCCTCCCAGAGCCGAGGCGCAAAACCGGCAACCCATGCGGCAGCCGACCTGGCTGGAAACACACACCGTCCGGCCGTAGTCGTGGCGCATCAGCACCGTTTCGACGGCGTGACCGTCATCAAGCCCGAGCAGATATTTTACAGTGTCCCCCGCCAACGAAACCCGGGAGTCCAGCATCTCCAGGCGGCCCACCACCGCCTCCCCGGCCAGCCGTTCCCGGAACCCGGCCGGGAGGTTGGTCATCTCCGCCAGGGAGAGCACCCCATGCTTGAACACCCATTCGGCCAGTTGCCGCGCCCGGTATCGCGGTTCGCCGCGGCGGGCCGCCAGCGCTTCCAACTCGGTCAGCGTCAGGTCCTTCAAGTCAATTATATCAGTTCACACCTCCAAGCGGCGGCCTCACCGCCGCCGCATCCGCGCGATGAAAAACCCGTCCATCCCTTCGTGGGTGTGCGGAGAAATCTCAATATAACCCCGGGCCGTCTGCTCCTCTCCCAGTCCGGCCGGCAAGAACGGCCGCAAGTCTTCCAGTGAAAAGTCGGGGTGATGGGCCAGAAAGGCCTGCACCTGACCAAGGTTCTCCTCGTAGGTGATCGTACAGGTGCTGTAGACCAGCACCCCTCCCGCCCGGACACACTGGGCCGCCCCGGCTAAGATCCCCTCCTGCAGCCGGACCAAACCGGTAATCTGGCCCGGTTCCTTGCGCCACCGGGCGTCGGGTCGGCGGCGGAGCACACCCAGACCGGAGCACGGGGCGTCCACCAGCACGAAGTCGGCCCAACCCTCGAACTCACCCGGGAGATCGCGGGCGTCCAAAAGCCCGGTCTCCACATTATCGATGCCCAGCCGGCGGCAGTTGTCGACCACCAGCTTCAATTTATGCCGGTGTATGTCCAGGGCCTTGATTGCGCCCTGGTTTCCCATCAATTGGGCAAGATGGGTGGTCTTTCCTCCCGGTGCGCTGCAAACATCCAGTGTACGGGCGCCCGGTGCCGGGCTGACGGCGTGGGCGGCCAGCATGGAACTTTCATCCTGAATCTGAAACAATCCCTCCTGGAAAGACGCCAGCGCGCGCATAGACACAAAACCGCCGATTTCCAGTCCTTCCGGCGCAAAGCGTGTCTTGCGCACGGTTAAACCCTCCTCTTCCAGCCGCACCGTCAGGGTATCCCGGTCCAAACGCAGAGTATTGACGCGGACGGTGTTGGGAGGAATGGTGTTGTTAGCCCGGCACAGGGCAATGGTTTCCGCCGGGCCCAACTCGGTCAGCCAGCGTTTCACCAGCCAGATCGGGTGGAAATACTTCAGGCTGATGTGGGTGACCAGGTCGGCTTCCGGATCCGGAAATTGAAGCTTGTCCTTGTGGCGAGCCACATTGCGCAGCACCCCGTTTACGAAACGGGCCGTACCCGGGGTGCCGAATTTTTTGGCCAGTTCCACGGCCTCGAAGCAGGCGGCACCGGTCGGCACCTTGTCCATGTAGAAAATCTGGTAGGCCCCCAGACGCAGGATGTTACGGTTCCAAACCGTCTGATCTCCCAGGGGCTGCTGCACATAGCGGGATATTATCCAGTCCAGGGTGTTCAAGGTGCGTAGCGTTCCATAGGCCAACTCAGTGGCAAAGGCCCGGTCCAGTTTTGAGGGATGGTATTCTTCCAGAGCCCGGTTAAGGGCGAGGTTGGCGTAGGCACCGTCGGCCTCCACCGCCTTTAGAACGTGCAACGCGATCTCTCTTGCCGATACTTCCGCCATCAGATCCCCTCAACAGTATTAATCATTGGCTCCGGATTGGAGCCCACCCGAATGCTTTACCCGGCGGCAGGGGGCAACCGCGCAGGAAATCCTCAGCCCTGATGCGCCGGCGCCCGGCCGGTTGAACCTCAAGCAGGCGCACCGCACCGGCTCCCGTGCCCACGACCAGACCGTGCACCGGGTCGGCCCGCAACACTTGCCCCGGCCGCCCTCCGTCCCGGTCCCCGGCAATCTCGGCCCGCCACACCTTGAGCACCCGTCCGTCCAGGATGGTATGGGCGCCGGGCCAAGGGTCGAGGCCGCGGACCTGGTTTTTGATCTGCTCCGCGGGCCGAGTCCAGTCGATGACCTCGTGCTCCCGCCGGAGCGGCGGCGCATAGGTCGCCCTGGTCTCGTCCTGCGGCCGGGGAACCAGCTCCCCCGCCGTCATCCGGTCCAGGGTCCGCACCAAAAGAGACGCTCCCAGTTCGGCCAGCCGGTCGTGAACCACGCCGGCATTGTCGTCCGGACCGATTACTGTTTTTTCCTGCAGGAGAATGTCACCGGTATCCAGTCCCTCGTCCATCAGCATCGTGGTCACCCCGGTTTCCGGTTCGCCGTTCATCACCGCCCATTGGACCGGCGCAGCACCCCGGAAGCGAGGGAGCAGCGAGGCATGCACATTCACACAGCCCAGCCGCGGGATTTCCAGGACCACCCGGGGCAGAATCCGGCCGAAGGCCACCACCACGATGAAGTCGGGATCAAGTTCCCGAATCAGGTCTACGAACACTTGGTCGCGGATTCTCGCGGGTTGCAGGATCTCGAGCCCCTGCTTCAGGGCGTACGCCTTCACCGGACCGGGAGTGAGCTTGTTTCCCCGGCCCCGCGGCCGGTCAGGCTGAGTTACCACCCGCAACACCCGGAACTCCGATTCCACCAGGGCCCGGAGTGAAGGCACGGCGAAATCCGGCGTGCCCATGAACACTAAGGCCGGCTTCCCGAAGCTGTTCATTCCTTTCTCTTGTAAACCGTCGCCGCCCGGTCCAGAAACACGATCCCGTCCAAGTGGTCGATTTCGTGCTGGAAGGCCCGGGCGGTAAACCCCTCAACGAGGTACGCCACCGATTTGCCCTCCAGGTTATACCCCCGTACGGTCATGGACACCCGGCGTTCCACCTCCCCCCAGACTCCCGGAACGCTCAGGCAGCCCTCCTCGGCCGTTTCCTTGTCGCCCTCGAGCTTCACGATTTCCGGATTGATGAGGATGATCGGGTTCTTTTCCGGATCCTCAACCACGATCATCCGCTTGGATACCCCGATCTGGGGGGCGGCCAATCCCACACCCCCGCTTATGCGCATCGTATCCACCAGGTTCACTGCCAGGCGCTCAATCTGCGGAGTGATCTTCTGGATTTCGCGGGCCTTTTCTCTAAGGATCGGATCCGGGTACTGGACTATCTGGAATACCGCCAAGATACCACTCCTAGGAGACCAGAATTCAGAATTCAGAAGCCGCTAAAAGAGGCTCTGGGGGTCGATGTCAATCGTCACCAGCACCTTGCTTCCTTCCACGGCCTCAAATCTATCCAGCGTCTCCGCCAACAGCGTACGCAGTTCCTTGCGTTTGGGCGCCTTCAAAATCAGGTGCCGGCGGTAATAATCCTTGATCTTGGACACGGGCGGCGGCGCCGGCCCCATCATCTCAATCCGCGCTTCGGCGTCGGGTGCCAAAAGCTCCCGAAACCGTAGCGCCGCCTGTTCCACCTGAGACTCCAGGCGCCCCCGGAAAAGCACCCGGGCCAGCGTTGAAAAGGGCGGGTAGCCCATTGCCCGGCGCAAGGCCATTTCCCGGATGAAGAACAGTTCGTAGTTCTGGTCCGCCGCCGCTTCAATACTGTAATGGCCGGGCCGGTAAGTCTGCACGACCACCTCGCCCGGTACCGAACCCCGGCCCGCCCTTCCCGCTACCTGGGTGATCAGTTGGAAGGTGCGTTCGGCGGACAGGTAGTCCGGCAAAAGCAGGGTGGTGTCGGCATTCACCACCCCGACCAGCGTAACTCCGGGCAGGTCCAGACCTTTGGCGATCATCTGCGTACCGATCAGGATGTCCGCCTGTCCCTCGCGAAAGCTATCCAGCAGCCGGTCATGGCTCCGCTTTGCGGTCACGGTGTCCCCGTCCAGGCGTACCACCCGCGCTCCCGGGAAAAGCCGTCGTGTTTCCTCCTCCACTCTCTGGGTGCCTGCGCCGAACCGGCTCAGGCGCTTTTTGCCACAGAACGGGCAGGCTGCAGGCATCTGCCTCCGGTAACCACAGTAATGGCAGTGCAAAGACTCGTCCCGGTGATAAGTCAGGCTGATTGCACAGTGCGCACAAGACAGAGCCTCGCCGCAGGCCCGGCACAGCACGATGGTCGCCAAGCCGCGCCGGTTCAGGAACAGGAGCACCTGCTGCCCCTGAACGAGTTTCTCCCTTATTCTGCCCGCCAAATAGCGGCTGAAGACGTGCCGGTTTCCAGCCTGAAGTTCCTCTCGCAGATCGACCACCCGGACCTGCGGCAGGGACCGTCCGTCCACCCGGCTGGTAAGTTTCAAGAGCTGGTGCTGTTGGCCGGTCAAGGCCCCGGCATAGGTGCGCAACGCCGGAGTCGCCGAGCCGAGCACCACCACCGCCTTCGAAAGGGCAGCCCGCGCCCTGACCACATCCCCGGTAAGGTAACGGGGTGCCTCTTCCTGTTTGTATCCGGGCTCGTGCTCCTCGTCAAGCACAAACAGACCGATGTTCTGCAACGGGGCAAAGACCGCCGACCGGGCTCCGACCACTATGGATGCCTCCCCACGGAAGATCCGGTTCCACTCGTCGTAACGTTCACCGGCCCCCAGCCGGGAGTGCAGGACGGCCACGAGGTCACCGAAACGGGCTTTGAACTGGTAAATTAATTGGGTGGCCAGGGTGATTTCCGGCACCAGGACCAGGACCTGCCGGCCCCGCACCAGCGCCGAAGCGGCCGCCCGCAGGTAAACCTCGGTTTTCCCGCTGCCGGTCACGCCGTGCAGCAAAAAGACCTCCTTGCGTTGGGTCTGAAAAGCCTTTTCAATTGTCTCCAGCGCCTGCAGCTGTTCGCGGTTCAACCGTGGCAGCTCGGTCACGGTCCGGCTGACCGGATAGGGGTCCCTGGTCACCGAACGCCGCGAGGTGGTCAAAACACCCTTGTCGAGCATCCGGGCCACGACCCCCGGAGTAGCGCCGGACAGAGCGGCCGCCTGCGCCCGCGTCAGGCCGGGATGTTCCCGGACCGTGCGCAACACCTGCCGCTGCTTGGGCGACAGTCTCTCCTGGTCGGCCGGACCACCGCCCGGAGCAGGATATACGCCATCCTCGTAACGCGGCCCCGCCCCGCGGGCTGGAGCGGCGATACACTGGAGGGCTTGGGCCGTGGTGCAAAGATACCGCTCCGCCATCCAACGGGCCAGGGCATAGAGCTCATACGTGAAAGCCGGGTGCGCATCCAAGACTTCCAGAATGTCTTTCACCTGTTCCACGGCCGTGTGGGAACGAAAGCCCACCACATAACCGGCCAACCGGCGCCGCCCGAACGGGACCAGCACCCGCGAGCCCAGGCAGAGCTCGGTCCTAAACCTCTCCGGCACCGCGTAGTGATAAACCTGATCCACCCGGGACAGCGGCAGGTCGACCACTATTTCGGCGTAGGCCCGTTCAGGCATGGCCCCTGCCCCCCCTGATTGTCAATACCCGGTCCAGCAGGTGCCAGGCCACCTCGTACTTGTCCAGTTCCGGCAGTTGTTCCGAGCGTCCGTCCGGATACGCGAAGACCACCTGGTTGGTGGGCGTAAAAAACCCCGACCCCGGTTGGGTCACATTATTCCCGACCATCAAGTCGGCCCCTTTCCGGAGTGCTTTTTCCAGAGCCGCCGGCCGGGGATCGCCCGTTTCCGCCGCAAAGCCGACCACTACCTGCCCCGGGTTTCTGCCCCGGGCCGCAACGTGGGTGAGGATATCCTCGTTCGGCTTAAGAGTCAGGGTCAGGACCCCGTCCCCTTTCTTGAGCTTGTGCAAAGAAGCCTCAGGCCGGTAGTCGGCCACCGCCGCCGCCATCACCAGCACGTCGCTGGCGGGGAAGTGCTCTTTCACCGCCACCGACATCTGGGCAGCCGTGGTCACCGCCACCAGTTCCACCCCGTCCGGAACGGGGAGATTGCTTGGGCCGCTGACCAGCACCACCGCGGCGCCGCGGTCCCGTGCCGCGCGGGCCACCGCATAACCCATCCGGCCTGAACTCCGGTTGGTTAGATAGCGCACCGGATCCAAGGCCTCATGGGTCGGTCCGGCCGTCACCAGCACGCGCAAACCCGCAAAATCGTTCTGCCCGCGTAAGAGCCCGGTGATGCGCTCCAGGATCAACTCAGGCGCGGCCAGACGCCCCCGACCCTCGTCACCGCAGGCCATTCGGCCGCTCTCCGGCCCGCAGAAACTGTAGCCCACCGCTTTAAGGGTCCCGATATTCTTCTGGACGATCGGGTTGTCAAACATGGCCGGGTTCATTGCCGGGCAAAACAACACCGGGCCGCGGAAGGCCAGGATCAACGTGCTCAGAAGGTCGTCGGCCACTCCGGAAGCGGCTTTGCCGATGACGTTGGCTGTGGCTGGTGCGACCACCAAGAGGTGTGCGGTGCGCGCGAGATCCAGGTGAACCAACGGTCCGCCCCGCCCGCCGAACATGCCGGTGTAAACCGGACGACCCGTAAGAGCCTCCAGCGTTAAGGGCGAGATGAATTCGCGGGCCGCCCGGGTCATTACCACGTGCGTTTGAGCCCCGTGTCCGACCAGTCGGCCCGCGATATCGGCCGCTTTATAAGCGGCGATGCTTCCCGTGATCCCCAGGATCACTTGTTTCCCGGCCAGCAAGAAACTGCCCCCCAGACCGCACCCCGGTTCTCAATTAGAAAAGGACTTACTTGGGCCCCTGCCTAAGGGCCTTGAAACGCACCTTGTTGTTCGCGATCTCCTCCAGAGCTTGTGTAACGGGCTTGGTGGCGGGACCGAGCAACCCCTGCTGGTTCTGTTCGGTTAGGACGCGGGCCCGCTTCGCCGCAGCCACCACCAGCGTGTAACGACTGTCCGCCTTCTTGATTAGTTCGTCCAGCGAAGGTTCGTTCAGCAATCGGTAACCACTCTCCTCATAGTACAAGAAAGGAATCTCCCGCCACCATCCTTCAATAGTTATCCACAAAAGGCGTTCAGATCTGATTCTTTGTCCAATTTCTGGTTCTGCAACACTCTCCTAGGCCCGTAAAATACACGGGCCGGCACTTTTCGGCGACCATTATCGCTTCAATCTTGCAAACCGCCTCTTCGACCCGGTCGTTCACGACTACATAGTCGTACTTGGCAACCGCCTGCAGTTCATTCCGCGCCCAGTCCAGCCGCCTGGCGATCTGCTCATCGGAGTCCTTCGCCCGTCCGCGCAGCCGGCGCTCGAGTTCCGCCAGGGACGGCGGCCATACAAAGATCGAAACCGCCTCGGGCGCCCTTTCCTTGACCTGCAAGGCCCCTTGAACGTCGATTTCCAGGATCACGTCGCGGCCCAGCTCAAGCATTTGGGCCACCGGCCCGCGCGGTGTCCCGTAAAAGTCCCCGTATACCTCGGCCCACTCCAGGAGTTCGTCCCGGGCGATCATTTCCCGGAAACGCTCCGGTTTGGTGAAGTAATAGTGCACTTGATCGACCTCGCCAACCCGCGGGGACCGGGTCGTAGCCGAGATGGAAAGACTGATCCGGTCGTTCCGGCGGCAAAGCACCGCACAGATGGTGCCCTTGCCTACCCCCGAAGGGCCGGAAATAACGACCAGGAGTCCCTGCACTCCTCCCGTGCCCCCTAATCCTTGCCGTTGTCACCGTGATGGTGATGCTGGGCCTGCTCCATTTTGCTTACCAGCCTGTGCGCCACCGTTTCGGGTTGGACGGCGGAAAGGATCACGTGGTCACTGTCGGTGATGATCACCGCACGCGTTCTCCGGCCGTACGTGGCGTCGATCAACATTCCCCGGTCCCTGGCCTCCGTAATCATCCGCTTGATCGGCGCGGATTCCGGGCTCACGATGGCCACGATGCGGTTGGCGGACACGATGTTGCCGAACCCGATGTTGATCAATCTGATATCCAAGAGTAAACCCCCCTTGTTCTACTCAATATTTTGAATCTGCTCGCGCGCCTTTTCCAGTTCGCTCTTAAAATCAACAACCAGGCCCGCGATAAACTCGTCCTGTGCCTTGGAGCCGACGGTGTTGACCTCCCGGATTATCTCCTGCATCAAAAAATCCAGTTTGCGTCCCACCGCCTCATCGGCCTGCAACATACCCCGCAATTGGATCAGATGGCTGCCCAAACGCACCAGTTCCTCGGAAACATCCGCCCGCTCGGCAAAGAAGGCCACTTCCTGAGCCAAACGCGCCGGGTCGACAATTGGTTCCCCCATCAACTCCTCGATCCGCCGGTGCAATCGCACTTGATAGTTCTGAACCATACCGGGAACGCGGACGGAAATGGCCTCAACCAGAGTCGTCAACCGATTCGCCCTTCCAGCCAGGTCATCCCGCAAAACCGCACCCTCGGTCTCCCGCATGGCGACCAGCCCGCGGCAGGCTTTCAGCAGCGCCTCCTCAACGGCAGGCCACCACTCCTCGGGGTTTGGGCCGGACTCGTCCACCATCAGGATCCCCGGTTGGGACAGCACGTGCTCCACCCTAATCGCGTCAGACAAACCAAGATGGCCCCTGATTTCGCTTATTGCCTTATAATAAGCCACGGCCAGTGTCTTGTCAACTTTTACCGTATTGCCTAGCAGTCTCTCACCCTCTTCCACCAAGCAGTAAACATCAACCCGGCCCCTGTGTACGTACTCCTGCACACACTTTCGAAAACGGTCCTCCAAAACGGCCATGTACCGGGGCAGCCTCAGGACCACCTCCCGGTAACGGTGATTCACCGCCTTGATCTCCACCGTAAAACGCCTTTCCAGGTACTGGGCCTCGCCGCGCCCGTATCCGGTCATGCTTCGCAGCAAATCTACACCACCTGAGCATATTCTTGGCTCCAGATACCTCAAATGTTTTCTACCCGGCGAGCGCCCCCAAAAACCCGCTCAGCCGATCCATGCCCTCACGGATCGTCTCCATGTCCGTGGCGTAGGAAAGCCGGATATAGTTATCGTTTCCAAAGCCGATTCCCGGCACCACCGCCAACTGCACCTCGTCCAGGAGCAGAGCGGCCAACCCGGTGGCGTCGGTGACCGGCCGCCCGCGATAGGATCTGCCCCAGAAGGCCCGTACGTCCGGAAACAGGTAGAAGGCACCGCCCGGACGAAAACAGGACACCCCCGGCACCGCCTGGAGCTTTTCCAGCATGCAGGTCCGACGGGCGGCGAATTCGGCCACCATGCGGGCGGTAGGTTCCTGAGTCCCGTTCAGCGCGGCGATCGCCGCGGCCTGGGAGACCGAAGCGGCGTTTGACGTGCTGTGCCCTTGAAGACTGGTCATCCCGCAGGCCACCGCCTGCGGCATCGCCGCGTAACCCAGGCGCCAACCGGTCATGGCGTAAGCCTTGGACACCCCGTTGATGAGCACGGTCCGCTCCTTGATCTCCGGGCCGAGGGCGGCGATGCTCACGTGCTCGTGGCCGTCGTAAACCAGCTTTTCGTAAATCTCGTCCGAAATGACGGTCAGGCCGGCCCTCAGGACCACCGGGACCAGAGCCTCCAGTTCGGCCCGGCTGTAGACCGCCCCGGTGGGGTTGGACGGGCTGTTCAGGACCAGCACTTTGCTCCTCGGAGTGATCGCGGCCGCCAATTCCCCGGGCGTGAGCTTAAAACCATTCTCGGCCCGGGTGGTCACCAGACGCACTTGCGCCTCCGCCAGCCGGACCTGTTCCAGGTAGCTTACCCAGTACGGGGACGGCAGGATCACCTCGTCCCCCGCCTGGCACAAAACCTGAAAGGCGTTGTAGAGGGAGTGTTTGGCCCCCACAGAGACCACGATCTGGTCCACTCCGTAGTCAAGCCCGTTGTCACGCCAGAGCTTCTCCTGAATGGCTTTCTTCAGGGCCGGCATCCCGGCCACCGCCGTGTACCTGGTCAACCCCTGTTCGATCGCCTGCCGCGCGGCCTCCCGGATGTGCTCCGGGGTGTCGAAATCCGGCTCGCCGGCGCCGAAGTTGAGTACGTTTATACCCGCGGCCAGCATTTCCTTGGCCCGGGCGTCAATCGTCAGCGTCGGCGACGGATTTATCCGCCGGGCCCGTTCCGCCAGCTCCATACCGAGTCTCATCCCCTTCCTCCATCAACGCATGCTCAAAACGTGACGTCCTCAGTCCTCCTCCATCAACGCATGCTCAGAACGTGACCCGCCCCAGGCAGCCGCGCAGCCGCTCCATCGCCTCCACAACCCGAGGAGCCGGCAGCGTCAGCGAAATCCGGAAGTAGCCTTCTCCGTAGGCACCGTAGCCGGTGCCGGGAGTAATCACCACTCCCGCTTTCTCCAAAATCATCTCGGCGAACGACGCCGCGTCGTGCCCGGCCGGTACCGGCGCCCAAATGTAGAAGGTCGCCCGGGGCTTCGGCAATTGCCAGCCCAAGCTGTTCAGGGTATCCACCACCAGATCGCGCCGTTCCCGGTAGATCTCGCCCAGGGACTGTACCCCGTCCTGCGGCCCGGAGAGCGCCGCGATGGCCGCGTATTGCACCACCTGGAACACTCCCGAGTCCAGGTTGGACTTCAGCCGGCCAAGGGCTTCAACAGCATCGGCGTTCCCCACCGCCCATCCGGCCCGCCAACCGGTCATGTTGTAGGTCTTGGAGACCGAGTGAAATTCGATCCCCACCTCCCGTGCCCCCGGGACTTCCAGGAAGCTGGGCGGCCGGTAACCATCGAAGGCGATTTCCGAGTAGGCCGCGTCGTGGCAGACCAGGAGGCCGTATTCGCGGGCGAAGTCCACCACGCGGGCGAAGAACTCCTTCGAGGCGACCGCCCCGGTGGGGTTGTTCGGGTAGTTGATGAACAATACCTTGGCCCGGCGCGCGGTCTCCGAAGGGATTGCCGCCAGGTCGGGCAAAAACTCGTTTTCGGCGGTCAGCGGCAACGGGTAGGGTTCCCCGCCGGCCAGGATGGTGCCCCCGGCGTACACCGGATAGCCCGGATCGGGCACCAGCACGACGTCCCCCGGATCGACGAAACACCACGGCAGGTGCGCGATGCCCTCCTTGGAACCGATCAGGGACACGACTTCCCGCTGGGGATCGAGTTCCACCCCGAAGCGGCGCGCGTACCAGTCCGCCACCGCCCGCCGGTAAGCGGGCAGGCCGGCCGAACTGGGGTACTGGTGGTTCGCCGGGTTCTGCAGTTCTTTCTCCGCGGCCTGGATAATGTACCCGGGAGTCGGCATATCCGGGTCACCGATTCCGAGGCTGATCACGTCCGCTCCCTGGGCCTTTTTGTCGGCGATCAACCGTTCGATCCGGGCGAATAGATAGGGCGGCAGGTTCTGAATCCGCCTGGCTTCCGCAAACGGCACCAAAGACTCCTCCTTATCTCAAAATCGCCTGAAATCATTTTCAAAAAACCAGCAGCCGGGGGAACCGAAATGACCCAAACAATAGCGCTTTGACCAACCAAGAAACTAAAAGTTTGACCCCAGTTTTCCGGTGAAGACTTCCTCGGCCGGACCGGACATGTACACCGGCCCCGTATTGTCCGGCCATTCAATCAGCAGCACGCCCCCGGGCAGGCGCACATTCACTCTGCGGGCGGTCTTACCGTTCAATACCCCGGCCACCACCACCGCGCAGGCTCCGGTGCCGCAGGCCGGCGTCGGCCCGGCCCCCCGCTCCCAGACCCGCACCGCCACTTCCCCGGGACCCAACACCTCAACGAATTCTACGTTGGTCCGCGCCGGAAATGCCGGGTGGGCCTCCAGCAGCGGGCCGTATTTTCGAAACCCGGCGTCGTCCAGGTCCGCGCCGAACACCACGCAGTGCGGGTTGCCCATGGAGACGGCCGTCACCGCAAACGACCGGTCCCCGGCGTCCAGCACCTCACCGGCCACCGGCCCCGCCGGGCCCCGCATGGGGATCTCGGCCCGGTCCAGCCGCGGCCGGCCCATATCCACCCGCACCGTTTCCCGGCCGCCGTCAGACAGGATTTCCGGCCGGATGGGTCCGGCCAGGGTCTCCACTGCAAGCCGCCTTTTGGTGGTCAGACCGCGCCGGTGAGCGTAAAGAGCCACGCAGCGGATGGCGTTGCCGCACATCTCGGGCTCGCTGCCGTCCGGGTTGAACACCCGCATCAAAAAGTCCGCCGCTGCAGAAGGCAAAACCAACACCAGCCCGTCCGCGCCCACCCCGAGCCGCCGGTCGCAAACCCGCCGTGCCAGCGCCCCCGGGTCGTCCGGAAGGGATTGGTCAAACCCGTTCACCACCACAAAATCATTGCCCAGACCGTGCATTTTCGTAAATTCCATCCCGCGCCCCCTTATGCGGTGATAATCTCCAGCACCAGTTCCGCGCTTTTGATCAGGTCTTCGATCACAATAAACTCTCCGGTGGTGTGTACCCTTTGCATGCCGCAGGAAAGGTTAACCGTGGATACGCCCAGCCCGTTCAGGATATTGGCGTCACTCCCGCCGCCGGTCTGCTCCAGACGGGGTTCCAGCCCCAGCCGGGCCGCGGCCCGCCGGGCGGCCTGCACCACCGGTTCTTCCGGCAACAGCCGGAATGACGGGTACACCAGCTCCACCTCAATATCCGCCCGCCCCCCTACGCTTTCCGCCCCCTCGGCGAGCAGGCGGCAAATTTCGGCGGTCAGAGCGGCCCGTTTGGCGTCGTCAAGGCTGCGGGTTTCCCCCTCGACATGCACCACTTCCGGGACGATGTTCGTGGCCTGCCCGCCCCTGATCACCCCGATATTCGCCGTGGTCTCGGAGTCGATCCGCCCCAGCCTCATCGACGAGATACCACGGGCGGCCGCCTGAATGGCGTTGATGCCGGCTTCCGGGTCAATCCCGGCGTGAGCCGCCCGCCCCCGGACAGAAGCCGTGATCCGGTCCTGAGACGGAGCCTCGATGACAATTTTCCCAGGTGGGCCGTCACTGTCCAGCACGTACCCGAATTCGGCGGTCACCAGCTCCCGGTCCAGGTGCTTGGCGCCGACCAGCCCCTGTTCCTCGGCGACGGTAAACAAAAACTCTAGCGGCGGCGCCGGCAATCCACGTTCCTCAAGCACCCGTACGGCCTCCAGCAAGGCCGCGATTCCCGCCTTGTCATCGGCGGCCAGGATGGTCTGGCCGTCACTGTACACCGTGCCGTTTCTCACCTGGGGTTTTACCCGGCAGCCCGGTTCAACCGTATCCATGTGCGCACAGAAAAGAATGGCGGGCCCTTCCCGGGTGCCCACCCTGCGGACGTACAGATTGCCCGCCTGCCCGTTGACCTGCTCGGCGGCCCGGTCCTCGAACACGCGGCACCCCAGCCCCTCAAACTTGGTCCGGAGATAATCGGCCACTTCCCGTTCCCGGTAGGAGGGGCTGTCGATCTGCACCAACTCCAGGAAGGTGTCCAGGCAGCGTTCCCGGTTAACCACCGGCCAGTCTCTCCTCGGCCGGCCCGCCCTTTATTGCCGCCCCCAGGGCCGCTCCCTGCTCAAGGGCCCTCTGGTTGGCCGGAATCAGTTTGTGCCGGTGTACGGGCAGGACTTCTTTGAGCGCCGCCACCGCCGCCGCTACGCTGATCACGCCCGACAGTCCGATGTAGGCGCCCAGAACCACGTTGGCCGCCACCCGGACGCTGCCGATTCTTTCAGCCACCCGGTTGGCGTCCACGCCCAGCGCCAAGACCCCCGGCCGCGGGCGGTAGTCTTTGACCAGTGAACTGTTATACAGAATCACGCCCCCCGGCCCCACTGCGGAGCCGTACTTTTCAAGAGAAGGGCCGTTCATCGCGATCAGGACGTTGGGCTCCGTGACCAGGGGAGAACTGATCTCGGCATCGGAAAGCGTGACCCCGCAGTTGGCCGTACCGCCCCGCATTTCCGGACCGTACGAGGGGATCCAGGCCACGTGCAAACCCTCCCGCATTCCGGCGCAAGCCAGGAGCTGGCCCGTGGACAGGATGCCCTGCCCCCCGAAACCGGCAATCAAGACTTCTTCGAGCAACTTAAACCGCCTCCTCTTCCGCCGGTTTCCGAAACTCGCCCAACGGGAAAACCGGGAGCATCTTTTCCTCCAACCAGCCCAGGGCCTCCAGGGGACTCAAACCCCAGTTGGTCGGGCAGGTCGACAGCACCTCCACCATGGTGAATCCCAAGCCCCTGAGCTGGAATTCAAATGCTTTCCGGATGGCCCGCCCGGCCTGGATGACGTGCCGCGGGTTGTGCACCGATACCCGGGCGACATACACCGCCCGGTCAATTGTGCTTAAAAGTTCCGACACCTTGATGGGCTCACCGGTCTCTTCCGCGTCCCGCCCATACGGGGTGGTGGTGGTTTTTTGCCCCACCAGGGTGGTCGGCGCCATCTGGCCCCCGGTCATGCCGTAGATGGCGTTGTTCACAAAAATCGTGGTGAACTTCTCGCCGCGGGCGGCCGCGTGGACGGTCTCCGCCATTCCGATGGCCGCCAGGTCGCCGTCTCCCTGGTAGGTGAACACCACCCGGTCGGGGTGCACCCGCTTGACACCGGTGGCCACCGCCGGGGCGCGGCCGTGGGCCGCCTGGATCATGTCGCAGTTGAAGTATTCGTACGCGAACACGGCGCAGCCCACGGGGCCGACGCCGATGGTTCGGGTCCGCACGCCCAGCTGGTCGATGGCCTGGGCCACCAGCCGGTGGATGATCCCGTGCGTACACCCCGGACAGTAGTGCATGGGTTTATCCGTTAGGGCCTGCGGCCGTTCGAAGATCTTCTTCACCGCCGCTCACCTCCCTTATCCGCCTGACTTCATTCCAAACCTCCCGTACCGTGGGCACCGTTCCGCCGGGCCGTCCGTAAAAGTGCACGGGCTTTTGCCCGTTAACCGCCAGCCGCACATCCTCCACCATCTGACCGAGATTCATCTCCACCACCAGGAAGCTCTCCGTCCTAGCCGCGGCCCGGCTGACGGTCTCGTCCGGAAACGGCCACAGGGTGATGGGCCTGATCAACCCAACCCGCAAGCCCCCGGCGCGGGCCCGGTCCACCACCGCCTTGGCGACGCGGGCCACGGTGCCGAAGGCCACCAGGACCAGTTCGGCATCGTCCACCCGGTATTCCTCCACGCGCTGTTCCCGGCGCCGGATTTCCATTTGCACCTGCTCCAGTTCCCGGTTAAAGCGTTCGTTATCCTCGGGTACAATATGCAGCGAGCTGATGATGTTCCGCTCCGGCCGGTCTCCCTGCCCGGTGACGGCCCAGGGTTTTGAGGGGGATACCAAGGGGGATACCAAGGGGGACTGTCCCCTTTGGGCCCCAAGGGGACTGTCCCCTTCAGAGGGACTGTCCCCTTCCGGCACCGTGACCGGTTCCATCATCTGGCCCAGCACCCCGTCCCCCAGCACAAGGACCGGGCTGCGGTAGGTATCGGCCAGTTCGAAGGCCAGTTCCATAAGTTCAATGATCTCCGGAACCGAAGACGGAGCCAGCACGATCAGGCGGTAGTCGCCATGCCCCCCGCCTTTGACCGCCTGCAGGTAGTCTCCCTGGGCGGGAGCGATGTTCCCCAGTCCCGGCCCGCCCCGCATCACGTTGACGATCACGCACGGCAGGCGGGCGCCGGCGAGATAGGAAAGACCCTCCTGCATCAGGCTCATGCCGGGGCTCGACGACGAAGTCACCACCCGCGCCCCGGCCGCCGCCGCCCCGAAAACCATGTTGACCGCCGCCACCTCGCTCTCAACCTGCAGGAAAACCCCGCCGGCCTCAGGCAGGCGCCGGGCCAGGAAATGCACAATTTCCGACTGCGGGGTGATCGGGTAGGCGAAGGTGTAACGGCAGCCCGCCCGGAGCGCGCCCTCGCCGAAAGCTTCGTTCCCCCTCATGAGTACCTTAGAAGGCAATTGACGCCCTCCTCGCCGGTGGTCTCTGTACCTTGGAAACCTCGATCACCAGGTCGGGGCACATCCAGGCGCACACCGCGCAACCGGTGCACTGCGCCCCGTTGTTGACCATCGCCGGGTGGAAGCCCAAGGAATTGAAATTGCTCCCCAGGACCACGATTTTCTTGGGACAAAACAGCACACACAGGCCGCAGCCTTTGCACCGCTCCTCCCGGAAAGTGACAATGCCCAAACTAATCCATCCCCCTCCGGTTCTATTCCCAAGGCGGCCGCATGAAAAGATTAAGCGGCAGAACCGGCGTCTCGGGATCAAGAGCCCGCACGTCTTTGGCGAGCTCCGCGCGCACCCCGGTGAAAGCCAGAGGGACTTGGCGCTCCCGCACCACCCGCTCCAGCATCCGGCGCCCCGCCATCACGGTCGCCGCTTCCGTTTCCAATCCCAGATTAGTGTTATTCACCAGGTAATTGATACGTACCCGGGCCGCGTGCTCGACCCGGTCCACCATCCGGTGAATGTCGGTTACGGTTGCTTTTAGCCGGCAGGTATTGACGACAAAAAAAACAGCATACTGTCCCGCCGGCAAATAGGGCCGGAAGCGGCCCAATACCCGAGCGCCGATATCGTCGCCCCCCACATCGAAGACTCCCCGCAGGTCATCGCGCACCAGCACGGCGGAAATCGCCGGGGGCAGGGCCGGCACGTCGGCCGGCGACACTTCATCAGGAGGGCACACCACGTTCACCCCGCGGGCGGCCAGTTCCGCTTTCACACGGCGCACGCGGTAGTACGGGTTGATCACGTCCAGGTCCGCCAGCGTGACCGGACTCTTTTCCGCCAGTACCAGGGCGGTGTTGACGGCTAGTTCGGTCTTGCCGCTTCCCAGGGGACCCACAAAGATGTTGACCCGCTTGTCCGGGTAGAAATATCGGCCCACGATTCTAACCATTCGCTACTTTTTGGGGAATTCCTCCCGTTTGCGGCCCAACCGGTCCACAAAATCCAGAACCCGGTTGCGGGCGATAAGTTGGGTCAGGGAGTAACGCTCGGTAAGGAGGTGCAGTCCGATCAAGAACCCCAGCACGCCGAGCTTTGCGGGCCAGGCCAGCACCCAGGCCGCGGTCAGGCCCAGCGTCACCCCCAGGACGTTGGCGCCCGCGTCCCCCATCATCCCCCTGGCCTTGAGATCGGTGGGCAAATAGGCGGCCAGCGCGCCGGCGACCACCGCCGGAAATACCAAGAACGGGCTCCCCCAAGCGACCGCCGAAAGCAGGCCGCCGCCCAAGAAAAACCCCTTGCCGGCCCGCCCGGGCCGCAGGTCAAGCAGGTTAAGGGCGTTGGCTGCCAACGCGATCACCAGGGCGTTCAAAAGGACCTCGGCTCCACCCCTTGGGGTGGTAACCCAGCTGACCAGGAAAGCGATCGCCAAACCCCCGATCGCTTTCAGGGCGCCTGTGGTGCAGTCCCCACGCAAAAGCAGCCGCAAATGCCCGCGCAGGCCGGTCGTCCGGCGTGTTCCGTACAGGTCGTCAACCAGCCCGAGAAAGGTCATGCCCCCGGTGACCATGACGAAGGCGGGAACCAGCGCCTGATACGCGCCGCCGGGGTGCGCGTTCAAAGCACCCAGCAGCAGTGCGGACGGCACGATGAAAAACGCCACGCCCACACTCACGGGTATGCGGTCCCCGCGGTAGTTGTACCCGATGTGCCCCGCGGCGACAATAATCCTGATCAGCAAGGGGATAAAGAGGGCGGCCGTCGCCAGCCCCAACGCGAAGAAAACGAGGACTTCCAATCAGTTCACCTTGCCATCCGCTTTCGGTGCCGGATACGGCGGCGTACGAGAGTCGCCAGGATGTCCCGGAACTGGCGGCCCCGGTGCACAAAACCCCGCCAGTCCCTCCCGGTCTCCCGGTGGCGCATTTCAACCGGAACCTCCATTAGCCGGTAACCCCGTACGGCCGCGTCGATGGTCATCCCCACCTCGACGCCGTAGCCCCCGGCCAGGGGCAGCAATTGGGAAAGCAACTCCCGCCGCACCGCCCGCTGCCCGGAGATCGGGCTCTCCATTTCCAGCCCGGTGAAGTGGCGGATTCCCCTCCGGGCCAGACCCTTGACCAGGCCGAACCCGCCGCGGCGCCGCGCGGCCGGAAAGCGGGCGATCGTCAGGTCGGCCCGGTCCTCCAGGACCGGCAGGATCAGCTTTTGGGCTTCGGCCGCGCTCTCCCCGAGATCGGCGTCCAGGAGCACGATCACCTGACCGCCGGCGGCCTTGATTCCGGCGGTCAACGCCGCGCCCTTGCCGCGGTTCACCGGCAGCGAAACCACCCGCGCTCCGGCCTCCCGCGCCCGGGCGGCGGTGTCGTCCGTGGAACAGTCATCGACGACAATCACCTCCCAGACCCCCGGCAGGTTCAGGACCGTCGACACCGTCCGGGCAACCGCCCGGCTCTCGTTGAAGGCGGGGATGACTATACTCACCATGGCCGCAGACAACCCGACCACCCCTAGTTCAGCGGCGGGATAAACCGTTGCGCCGTGTCCTTGACCCCGTAGTGACCGTCCTGTCCGGCCAGTACCCGGACCAGCGTGAACTGGCCGGGAACGGCGTCCACATTGTCGACCGTGCAGCTCAGTTTGGCCTGGTATTCCTTCATATACGATACCGGGGCCCCGCGCGTCTCCACGCCGCATACCCGAAGGCCGTAGCTCTGAAACCGCTCAATCATGGTCATGTCCAGCCACCGGACCGCGTCGTCCGCGGGGTCCTTCCCGCCCCCGATGAGCACCACGGCGTGAAACGGACGCCCGTACTCACCGTCAATACTGACCAGCCTTTCGTTAACCAGGTACTCCACCACCGGTGACAGACCCTCCACCAAGGAGCGGGCCATTTCATCGGCCACCAGGCTTTGCAGCTCGTTTTTCGGCACCTGCCGCCACTCGCCCAGGGCCAGCAAGTGCTGCTCGTGGTCAGCGAGTTCCAGACCGCCGGGGATGGTGGTCACCGAGACCACTTCCGCCCCCGCCGCTTTCAAGAGGTTTTGCAGCTCGGTCTCCACCGGGTAGGCGGCCGTCTGCACCAGGGCGATCCGGCGGCCTTCCAGTTGCCCGGCCACCAAACGGGGCAGGCTCTCCCGCAGAAACTGCTTCTGGAGTTCCATCTCCGCTTCGATCGCGAGTACTTGGGCCCGCACGGCCTGATTCTCCTCACGGAGTTCTTGCAGGTGGTTCTCCAGCCGCTCGGCGATTTGTTCCTGCTGCTTTTCCAGGGTGTCCACGCTCAATATGGTACTGCCCACCAGGATACCGAGCCCCAGGGCCAGGAAAACAGCCACCAGCGAAGCGATATGGTAACGCAGGTCAATAATCATCTAATCTTCCCTCAAATCCCTAAGAATACCCTTAACTGGATGTACAGCAGCTGGAGCAGTTCGCGGGTGGCCGGAGCCATGACCAGCACCGCCGCCAACGGCACGGAAGCCGCCAATACAATCATGGCCACGTGCTTCGGGCGCAACCGCCTGCGATAGAGCTGCGAGACCCCCCGAGCGTCGATCAACCGGGACCCGACCTTCAGCCGGACCAGAAAGGTGCTGGCCATTCCTTTACGTCCTTTTTCGAGGAAGTCAAAGAGGTTGGAATGGGTCCCCACCGCTACGATCAGCTCGGCTCCTTTTTCATAGGCCAGCAGCATGGCGATATCCTCAGACGTTCCGGGAGCCGCAAAAACTTTGGCCTTCAGGCCCAGCCGCCTCACCCGCTGCAGTCCCGGGGCCCGCCCGCTCGGATAGGCGTGCACGACGATCTCCCGGGCGGCGGTCAAAGTCCGGTCCTCCACGCTGTCCATGTCCCCGATGACGATGTCGGGGGTAAGGCCGAATTCGCGCAGGACATCGGCGCCGCCGTCGACCCCGATCAGGACCGGGCGGACCTCCATAATATACGAGTGGATCGTGCGCAAGTCCTCACGGTAGTTGTCTCCACGGACCACGACCAACGCGTGCCGGCCCTTTATGCGGGCCGAAACCTCAGGAATTTCGATCTGATCTCCGGTCAGCAGGCTTACCTCGCGGCGCGCATAGGTCAGCGTATTTTCCACAAAGCGCTCCAGCACTTCGTCCAGGCGCCCGCGGGTGGCCTCAAGCTCCGTGTCGATGATATCCGGGGTCATGACCCGGCCCCGGGCCGCCATCCGGCCGTCATAGTAGACGGTGTCGTTGACGATTTCGAGCAGTGAACCCTCCGGCACCCGGTCGATAAACTCCGCGCCCACGGTGTCCAGCAGGTGGATACCCGCCTCGACAATAATCATCGGCCCGCTGTTCGGATACTCATTGCTGACCGAGGAACTGCAGTTGATCACGGCCCTGGGACGCGAAGCGACCAATGCTTCAGCCGCCAATTTGTCAATGCCCTCGTGGTCAATTACGGCAATATCGTGGGGCTGCAGGCGCTTGACCAGGTTTTTGGTGCGGCGGTCGACACGGGCTCGTCCCCTGATTACGGTCATAGAACCAAGACCTGCCTCTAAGCCAATCATCCCAAGTATAGTATACCGGCCTGGACTTGGGCAAGCCGTCCCAGTGCCAACAAAAAACCTGGCGTTTTACCACCAGGTTTGTATGCTGTATCAGGCACGATTCCTAGCTGACTTTACTTTCAATACGCAGCTTATCCGCGATCATGGCAATAAATTCCGAATTGGTGGGTTTGCCTCGCTCCAGATTAATGGTATAACCGAAGAACTTGTTCATCATCTCCACGTTGCCCCGGTCCCAGGCCAGCTCGATGGCGTGACGGATGGCCCGTTCCACCCGGCTCGCCGTCGTATTGTACTTTTGGGCGATCATCGGGTAAAGCTCTTTGGTCACCGCGCCCAAAAGGCTGATTTCGTCAATCACCATCAAAATCGCGTCCCGCAAATAGTGGTAGCCCTTGATGTGGGCCGGCACCCCCATCTCGTGGATGATGTTGGTGACCGCCACGTCCATATTCTTCTCTTTCACGACGGCCACGTAAGGCATCACGGTTACGCCGTTCGCCAACTGGCGGATGCGGGTGGCCAAGACCGAAAAATCAAAGGGCTTGAGGATGAAGTAGTCCGCCCCCAGTTCCACTGCCCGCTGGGTCACGTTTTGTTGCCCGAAAGCGGTCAACATGACGATCTTAGGACGGTGGCCACTGTTGCTCGAGGCCAATCTTTCCAGCACCCCGATGCCGTCGAGGTGCGGCATGATGATGTCCAGCACCACAACGTCCGGTTTTCCTTGGTCGATTCGGTCAACGGCCTCCAGACCGTTATGAGCAATCCCGAGCAGTTCGAAGTCGTCCTGCTGCTGGATGAAATCCTTGAGGGTTTCGCAAAACTCACGGTTGTCATCCGCAATCAAGATTCTAATGCTCTCTCTAGGCATGTACCAGCCCGCCTCCCAACTACTTATTTTTTTCCAGTAAATAACTTTTCGACGGCAGGCAAAAATATCCTTCTGCTCTAAAAAGTTTTTGTAAGGTGTTCCTTCAATAGAAATGACCCAAAATTGCGCTTTTGACGCAATTTGGGTCTTCATTACGAGTCATTATCCGGCCTTACGCCACTGGACGGATACTCCGCTATCCGGTTTCTTCAACAGGCCGGACTCCCGGAGCATCCACTCCACAGGCACTCCGTAACCCCGGGAGGGATTATTGATAAACACATGGGTTACCGCGCCGACCAACCGGCCGTTTTGAATGATCGGACTGCCGCTCATCCCCTGGATGATGCCGCCGGAACGTTCCAAAAGCCGTTCATCGTCGATCCTGATTACCAGGCCCTTTCCATTACCGCCGCTTTCCGGCCGCACTTCCTCGATCATCAAGTTGAACCGTTCAATCTGCCGGTCGTGAAGCACCGTCAGCATTTCGGCCGGACCCGGTCTAACGTGATGCAAGAGCGCCACGGGGATCGGTTCCCGGAAATACGGGTTGTACGTCTTTCCTTCCAGGATGCCGAAAATCCCGTAAGTGGTGTTTTGGTCAATGGAGCCGGTGAAAGACCCTTCTCCCGCAAAAGCCCCCAGTTTCTCGCCCGGCCGGCCGCGCATCCCCGGGTGTACCCCGCGGATTTCAGCTTCCACGACGCGGCCGTCGGTCAATTCCAGGCGTTCGGCTGAACGGCCGTCGGTGATCATGTGCCCGAGGGCCCCGTAGGCACCGGTCGCCGGCTCATAAAAAGTCAGGGTGCCGACTCCGGCGGCGTGGTCGCGGACCATCAGCCCCACCCGGTATCGGCCGGTCCGTTCGCAGTAACCCGGAGTCACTCCCACCAAGAACTCCACGCCGTTGCGCTTCAGGCGCACGGTCAGTTTCCGGCCTTTTCCGCCCACTTCATTCACGATCTCCCGGACGTCGGCCTCGCATTGCACCTCCCGGCCGTTAATGGACAGGATCACGTCCCCCTCCCGGATGCCTGATTGGTAAGCCGGGCTGTATTCCCGCTCACTGTTTTCAAGGGGCGCCGCACCGATTACCCTCACGCCCCGCGAATGAAGCAGCACGCCGATCGACTGGCCGCCCGGCACCACCTTCACTTCAGGCACTGCGCTCACGGTTAAATGCCGCAGGGGAACCAATCCGAATAGTTTCAGGCTCAAGCGGTACTCACCGGCCTCCCCGATAACCGGTGAACCGCCGGCGTCAGGCATCCGGACCGCTTCCGGACGGTCTGACTCCCAGTACAGAACTGATTTTAATGATCCGGGCACCTGAAGGGATGGAGCGATCGGCTCCCCCACCAGTACGTTCTGGTAGACGGGCAAGCCGAAAAAACTACGTGAAAAAGGAGTAAAACAACCGAAAATGAGCAGAATAGCAAAAAAAACAAAGCCGACCTGGGAAATTCTCTTTCTGATGGGCCCAGACACTCCGATTCCCCCTCTCTTGGACTCAGAGTGCCCGGGTCAAAACGCAATTATATCAGGAAAATGTGGTCACACCGGCTGAATGCCGGCTGAATGGGAATTGGCAATTAATATCGTGGCTGGATACCGGAAAGCAGGTTTTTGAATTCCTTTTCTTCAATAATCATAACCCCGAGTTTTACGGCTTTGTCGTATTTCCGGCCGGGGTTTTTGCCCAGGACCACGTAGTCGGTCTGGCGGCTGACACCTTCTACCACCCGGCCGCCGAACTCCTCGATGCGGGCGGCGGCTTGCGCCCGGGAGAACTCTTCCAGGGTGCCCGTGAGAACGAAGGACTTCCCCGCCAGCGGCCGGGGATGAGCGGCGGCCGGGTGGGCGGCCACCGTATTCACGCCGGCCTGCACCAGCTTAGCCACCACCCGGCGGTTGGAGTCCCGGGCAAAAAAGCTCAACACACTGTCTGCAATCTTCGGCCCGATTTCGGGCACCGCCTCCAGTTCCTCCCGGCCGGCCGCCATCAGGCCGGACAGCGAGCCGAAACGCTCGGCCAGCAGCCGTGCGGCCCTTTCACCGACGTGCCTGATACCGAGCGCCTGAATGAGCCGGGCCAGGGAGTTGCGCTTGCTGTTCTGAATCGCCTTGAGCAGATTGTCGGCCGACTTCGGCCCCATCCTTTCCAAGCCGATCAGTTCTGCGCGGGACAGGGCATAGAGGTCGGCCGGATCCCCTACCAGGCGGCGCTCAGTCAACTGCTGGATCACAGCCGGTCCCAGGCCGCTGATGTCCATGGCGTTTCGCGACACAAAATGCAGCAGGTTTCGCTCGAGCCGGGCGGGGCAGGCCACGTTGGTGCAGTAGATTCCGACTTCACCTTCCGGACGGACCAGGAGCGAATCGCACTCCGGGCACCTGCGCGGCATGGCGAAGGGGGGTCGTGAGCCGGTGCGTTTTTCGGGTTTCGAAGAGAGGATCTCGGGGATGATGTCTCCGGCCTTGTGCACCAATACTACGTCCCCGATCCGGATGTCCTTTTCGCGGATGAGGTCTTCGTTGTGCAGGGCGGCCCGGCTGACCGTCGTTCCGGCCAACGGCACGGGCGCCAACACGGCGGTCGGCGTGAGGACTCCGGTGCGCCCGACCCGGATAATGATGTCCTCCACGGTCGTCTGGGCCTGTTCGGGCGGGTACTTGAAGGCAGAAGCCCAGCGGGGGCTCTTAAGAGTCGCGCCCAGGCGTTTTTGCTGGTCAAGCCGGTCAACCTTCAGCACCAGGCCGTCGATCACGTAGGGCAGTTCAAACCGCGTCTCCCGCCAGTGCACCAGGTGCCGTTCGACGTCTTTCAGGGTTCGGAAGGTGCGGGTGTGCGGGTTGACCCGGAAACCCTGCGCGGTGAGCCAGGCCAGGACTTCGGTGTGCCGGGCGAAAGCCACACCGTCCGCGTACCCGACCCCGTAGAGCCAGATGTCAAGTTTTCGCTCTCGCGTAATCCCGGGGTCGAGCTGGCGCAAGCTGCCGGCCGCCGCATTTCGCGGGTTCGCGAACAGGGGCCGCCCGGCCTCCTCCCGGCGCTCGTTCAGGCGGGCGAACGCTTCCTTGGGCATGTACACCTCGCCCCGCACCTCGATCACGTCCGGGGGTTCGGGATGGCGCAGGCGCAGGGGGATGGACCGGATGGCCCGCAAATTGGCGGTGATCTCCTCACCGGTCACTCCGTCGCCCCGGGTCGCCCCCCGGACCAGGCGGCCGCCTTCGTAGGTCAGGGAAACGGCGACGCCGTCAAATTTGAGCTCGACCACGTACTCGACGTCCTCGCCGGCCAGGCCGGCGCGCACCCGCCGGTCGAAGTCGGCGAGGTCCGCCGCGTCGAAGGCGTTGGCGAGGCTCAACATCGGCACCCGGTGCCGGACGGTCGCAAACCCCTCGCGCACCCTACCGCCCACCCGCTGTGTCGGGGAGTCGGGCGCCGCCAGTTCGGGATGGGCCGTCTCCAGCTCCACCAACTCGCGCACCAAGCGGTCGTACTCCGCGTCCTCGATCACGGGGTCGTCCAGGACGTAGTACCGGTGGTCGTGGAATTCAATCGCGCGGCGAAGCTCTTCAACCCGCTCCCGGGCGTCCTCCGGTTTCATTAATAAGCCCCCGCTTTCAGGATCAAACCCTTGAGGCTCAACCAGGATTCTGCTCAAACAGCAATCTCTAGACCAGCAGTTGAGCGACCCAGCAAATCAAAAGCGCCACCGAATAAACAGCACCTGCACCAAGAGAGTGCCCAAAAAGCGCCACCGCCAGCCACATCACTACGAGCTTCACGTCCCGCCGCCCCCGCTCGCGGGGAAAAAGGATCAGACACCTTTTTCCCGGCCCCGGAGCAGTTCCAAGGGCGCGTAGCGGACCATGAGTGTTTTTAAGCCTTGATCGGGGAAGGCCACCGTCACCTGGGCGTCCGGGCCGGTGCCGCCGGTCTGCACCACCAGGCCCTCACCCCATTTGCCATGCCGGACCCGGTCCCCCAACCGGAACTCGGGCCAGCCGGCCTTCGGCCTTTCCTCCGCCGGCCGCGCGGCGGCGGCCGCTTCCGGTTCCCCGTCCGCCAGAAGTTCGGCTGGAATCTCCCTCAGGAACCGTGACGGCATACCGTACACAACGTTGCCGTATAACAGCCGGCTTTCGGCCAACGTCAGGAAAAGGCGCTCCCGGGCCCGGGTGATACCCACATAGCACAGGCGCCGTTCCTCCTCCATTTCGACCGGTTCGGAAAAGGCACGGGCGTGCGGGAACACGCCCTCTTCCATTCCGGTCAAAAAGACCACCGGAAATTCGAGGCCCTTGGCGCTGTGCAGGGTCATCAACGCCACCTGGCTGGATTGGGCGTCGAAACGGTCCAGGTCGGAGTACAGGGCCAGGTCGTTCAAGAACTCCTCCAGGGTTCCGCCGCGCTCGAGGTCGAACTCCCGGGTAACCGACAAAAACTCGCTCAGGTTCTCCATCCGGGTGCGGGCCTCCACCGTGCGCTCGGCTTCCAGTGCCGCCAGGTATCCGCTCTCCTCGAGCACCTGCTCGGTCAGTCCGGTCACCCCGCCCTCCCGCTCGCGCCAGCGGACGAGTTGCCCACCCAGTACGCCCATCGCCTCCCGTACTTTGGCGCCCAAACCCCTGATCCGGCCGGCGTCCTGCAAGGCGTCCGCGCACGCCGCTTGTTTCTCCCGGACATAGGCGAAGAACTTGACAAGGGAAGCCTTCCCAACCCCCCGGCGAGGCACGTTGATGATCCGGGTCAACGCCACGTCGTCGTCCGGGTTGACAACGAGCTTCAGGTAAGCTAAGAGGTCCTTGATTTCCTTGCGTTCGTAGAAACGCACGCCCCCGATGATCGTGTACGGCACCCCGTGGCGCAGAAGTTCGTCCTCCAGCACCCGGGACTGGGCGTGCGTGCGGTAAAACACCGCGAAATCACGGAAACCCCGGCCTGAGACGAGCAGGCGCCGGATTTCCCGGGCCACAAACCGGGCTTCGGCCCTCTCATCCCGGGCCTGATAAAGCACCGGCGCCTCCCCTGCGCCGCGCGCCGTCCAGAGGCTTTTTTCCTTGCGGTGCCGGTTGAACCGGATGACGTGGTTGGCCGCCTCCAAGATGCGGCCCGTCGAACGGTAGTTCTCCTCCAGCTTCACCACCCGGGCGTCGGGATAGTCACGCTCGAAATTCAAGATGTTTTGGAGGTCGGCTCCCCGCCAGCCGTAGATGCACTGGTCCGGATCGCCCACCACCGTCAGGTTGCGGTGCGCCTGGGCCAGCACGTTCACCAGGACGTACTGGGCGTGGTTGGTGTCCTGGTATTCGTCCACCAGGAGGTGCAGGAAGCGCCGCCGGTACTGTTCCAAAACGGGCGGGAATTCGCGGAAAAGCCGCACCGTCAGGACCAGGAGATCGTCAAAGTCCAGCGCATTGTTCCGTTCCAAGCGCGTCTGGTAGGCGGTGTACACCCGCGCGGTCAGCTCCTGGTGCCGGTCGAAGGCGGCCTCAGCGTAGTCCGCCGGGCCGACCAGCGCGTTCTTCTGCCACGAAACGGCGGCACTGAACATGGCCGGCGGGTACTGGCGCGGCTCCAGGTTCAATTCCTTCAGGCAGCCCTTGATAACCGTCTGCTGGTCGGACTCATCGTAGATCACGAAGCTCTTGCCGTAACCGAGCTTCTCGATTTCCCGGCGCAGAATGCGCAGGCAGGCGGCGTGGAAAGTCATCACCCACAGGTCGTCCACCGCGTGGGGCACCAGGCGCGCCACCCGCTCCTTCATTTCCCGGGCGGCCCGGTTGGTGAACGTAATGGCCAGGATGCGGTGGGGCTCGACCCGGTAGGCCCGCACCAGGTAGGCGATCCGGCTGGTCAACACCCGGGTCTTGCCGCTGCCGGCCCCCGCCAGAACCAGAAGCGGTCCCCCCGGATGACACACGGCCTCGGCCTGGACCGGGTTGAGTTCGGCCAAAAAATCCAAATTCCACTGCCTCCAAAGAAACGAATCTCCCTCATTATAACAGAAATAATGCGGCGTCCACGATCCCGGACGCGCAAAAACAAGCAGACGCTCGGCACCACCCGCCCGCAACCTGCCCGGCGCCGCGCCGCATGCCGACCTGCTCGCATCTTGACGAACGGGCCAAATCATCATAGTATACCAGTGTATAGTGAACAAACTGTCAAGGGGGAAGATGCGGTGTTCCTCAAAAGGCAGGACGAGCCCCGGAAGGCGGAATCCACCCAGGTCAAAATCGGGGGCGTCCGGGTAGGAATCATCGGCCTGGATGACGCCATGGAGGCCGTCAAAAAGCGGAACCTTGAAACGGACTCGGAGATAGGAGACGCGCTGGTGGAGTTACTGCGCCCAAACAACTACATCCCCGACGCCGCCCTGGACGAGTACCGGGCCGACTTAGCCCGCCACTACCGGGTCCGGATGGGAATGCCCGTGGCCAAGCGGGCCCCGGTGCCCGGCCTCCTGGAGATCAAGATCCTTGGGGCGGGCTGCATCCCTTGCAAACAGGTATTCGAGCTGGTGCGCGACGTGGTGGCGGAGGAAGGCATCGCGGCCGACCTGGAGTACATTGACGACATCGCCGAGTTCTTGAACTACGGGATATTTATCACCCCGGCGCTCCTGATCAACGGCGAGGTGAAGCTGGCCGGGAAAGCACCGACCAAAAACCAACTGGTCGCCTGGCTGAAGGAAGCGGGATCATAACAGACACCAGAGGCCTCATAAACGCGAGCGGGAGTCATCTCCCGCCGTTTTTTATTTCCGCCGCGCCTGCAGTTCCCGCAGGACGTCGTCGAGGTGCACGTTCTTCTCCGCGAGCAGCACCAGGACGTGGAAGAACAGATCGGCCGCCTCGTTAATCACTTCTTCACGGATGTTGTTTTTCGCGCTGACGATCACCTCGGTGGTTTCCTCGCCCACCTTTTTGAGGATTTTGTCCAGCCCTTTGTCAAAAAGGTAGGTGGTATAGGCGCCGGCGGGCCGGTTTTGTTTGCGGTCCTTGATCAGCGCGTACAGCGTCTCCAACACCCCGCAGGAGGCCTGGAACTCCTCTTCGCTGAGCACCCGCTTGCCGGAATCTCCAACCTTGCCGGCCCCGGGCGGCGGCTTGCGTCCGTACACCACATCCGGGTCAAAGGCCAGTTCACCCACGATGGCCACGCCGCCGGTGGGATCCATCCGGTAGTGAAAACAACTGCGGTAACCCTCGTGGCAGGCCGCGCCGACCTGATTCACCCTGATCAGCAGGGTGTCGGCGTCGCAGTCGTGGTAAATCTCGTCCACAATCTGCACGTGCCCGGAAGTCTCCCCCTTTTGCCAGAGCTTTTGGCGGCTCCGGCTCCAGAACCAGGTGTGACCGGTCGTTACGGTCTTCTCGATGGCATCGCGGTTCATCCAGGCCACCATCAGCACATCGTAAGTCCGCGCGTCTTGAATAACGGCCGGGACCAGGCCGTCCTTGTCGAACTTGATTTTGTCCAGTTTGTACCGCATCCGCAGAGAACACCTCCAGGGCACCTTAATAAGTACTGTTGGGAGCTAAGGGCTGTCGACGCGAAGCACGGAGCCAAGCGGCGGCTCCACCGCCCCCTACAAGCGCACCGCTATCCCCCGCGCCGCCAAATACTCCTTGACCTCCCGGATGGAGTACTCCCCGAAGTGGAAGATCGAGGCGGCCAAGGCCGCATCCGCGCCGCCTTCGGTCAGACCCTCGGCGATGTGCTCCAGCGTGCCCACCCCGCCGGACGCGATTACCGGGATCCGCACGGCATCGGCGACCGCCCTGGTCAGCGGCAGGTCGTACCCGTCCTTCGTGCCGTCCCGGTCCATGCTGGTCAGCAGGATTTCACCGGCTCCCAGCGACTCCACCCGGCGCGCCCATTCCACCGCGTCCAATCCGGTCGGCGTGCGGCCCCCGTGAATGTAGACCTCCCACTTGCCGGGACCGGTCTGTTTGGCGTCGATCGCCGCCACGATGCACTGGGTGCCGAACTTCTCGGCGGCCTCCCCGATCAGCGCCGGGTTGTTCACGGCGGCGGTGTTTATGGAAACCTTGTCGGCGCCCGCCTTCAGGATCGCCCGGATGTCCTCGACGGCCCGGATGCCGCCGCCCACGGCGAACGGGATGAACACCTGCTCGGCCGTCCGGCGCACCATGTCGAGCACGATGTCCCGCCCCTCGGACGAAGCGGTGATGTCCAGGAACACCACCTCGTCGGCGCCCTCCCGGTCGTAGACGGCGGCTAGTTCCACCGGATCACCGGCATCCCGCAGATTCACGAAGTTGACGCCCTTAACCACGCGCCCGCGGTTCACGTCCAGGCAGGGAATGATCCTCTTGGCCAACATCATCCTTCTCCTTTCGCCACGGCCAGGGCTTCGGCCAGGGAGAACGCGGCGGCATACAGCGCCTTGCCGATGATCACGCTGTCCACGCCCAAGTGCTCCAGCTTTTTCAGGGCCCGGATGTCCTCCAAACTGGAAACCCCGCCCGAGGCAATGACTTTCAATTGCGTATGCGCCGCCACGCGCGCGATCTCCTCCAGGTTGGGGCCCTGGAGGGTGCCGTCCCGCTTCACGTCGGTGAACACCACCCGCCGCACGCCCCGCCGGACCAACTCCTCCAGGAAAGGCAGAACGTCTTTGGCGGCCGTCTGCTCCCAGCCCTGCACACAGACCCGGCCGTCCCGGCAGTCGACGCCCACCACAATCCGCTCCCCGTAGGTTGCCGCCGCCGCGTCCAGAAACCCCGGGTCGGCCACCGCAGCCGTACCCAGGATCACCCGGTCCACCCCCCGGTCCAGGTAGAGCTTGATGTTCTCCAGGTTGCGGAGGCCCCCGCCCACCTGCACCGGGATGTTGACGCTGTTGACGATGTCCAGCACCACCCCGTCGTTTTGCGGCCCGCCCGTAAACGCCCCGTCGAGGTCGACCACGTGTAGCCAACGGGCGCCCTGCTCCTCCCAGGTCCGGGCCACGGCCACCGGGTCGGTGCCGTAGACCGTCTCCCGGTCCGCGCGCCCCTGAAAAAGCCGTACGCAACGGCCCCCGCGCAGGTCTACCGCCGGGATGATCAGCACTAATCAATCATCCTTCCAAAGTTTTGCAAAATCTGCAGCCCCAGGGAACTGCTCTTCTCCGGGTGGAACTGGATGCCGAACACCTTGCCCCGCCCCACCACCGAAGCGAACCGCACGCCGTACTCGGTCTCGCCCAGCGCGATTCCGGGGTCGGCGGGCGCCACGTAGTAGGAATGCACGAAGTAGAAACGGCTGCCGTCCGGAATCCCCTCGAACAGGAGCGGCGAATCGCGGAAAAAAACCTGGTTCCAGCCCATGTGCGGCACCTTCACTCCGGCGGGCAGCCGCCGCACCCGGCCGGGGAAAACCCCGAGACCGGGTGTTAAGCCCCACTCCTCACTGGCCTCGAACAGGAGCTGCTGCCCCAGGCAAATCCCCAGGAAGGGCTTTCCCGCGGAGACCGCCCGCAAAACGGCCTCATCCAGCCCGGCCGCGCGGAGGTTGGCCATCGCGTCCGCGAACGCCCCCACGCCCGGCAGCACCACCCCGGCCGCCCGGTCCACCTCTCGCGGGTCGGACGTGATCCTGGCCGCCCATCCGGCCGTTTCCAGGCCCTTTAAAGCACTCCTCAGGTTTCCGGTACCGTAGTCGATTACCGCAATATAGTCATCAGTCACTTAATTAATTGATAACCCCCTTGGTCGACGGGATTCCGCGCTCGGGACTGATCCGCGCCGCCGCTCCCAGAGCCACGCCCAAGCCTTTGAAAACCGCCTCAATTATGTGGTGAGTGTTCGTCCCGGCCAGCAGGCGGACGTGCAGGTTGAAACGGCCGTTATAGGCGAGCGCCCGCAGGAATTCCTCCACCAGTTCGGTGTCGAACCGGCCGACCTGGGGAGAGGGCATCGGCACGTCAAAGGCCAGGTATCCCCGGCCGCTTAAGTCCACGACCACCAACGCCAAGGCGTCGTCCATCGGCACGATCGCGTGCCCGAACCGCCCGATTCCGGCTTTGTCGCCCAGCGCCTTCACATGAGCCTCACCCAGACAGATGCCGATGTCCTCCACCGTGTGGTGGTCGTCGACATCCAGGTCCCCGCGCGCCCGGATTTGCAGGTCAAACCCGCTGAACTTGGCCGTCAGGGCCAACATGTGCTCCAGGAAGGGCACTCCGGTGTCGAAAGCGTACTCTCCGGTTCCGTCCACCTGCAGTTGCACCCGGATCTCGGTCTCCCTGGTCTGCCTGCGCACTTCCGCCTTTCTGATCAACACCCAAAACCATCTCCTTTACATTTCGCCACGGGCCCCCTGAAGCGCGATTGGTCCAATAAGGCGGGCTGTTGCTGCTACCCGGTCTTGAGCACGTCGGCCAACTGGTTGCAGAAAAGCAGGTTCTCCTCGGGCCGGCCGACCGACACCCGCAGGCAACCCGGCAGGTCCGGGCCGTCCAGCAGGCGCACCAGCACGCCGCGCTGCAAAAGCCCGCCGAACACCGCTTGAGCCCGTATCCCGGTCCGGAAGAGCAGGAAATTCGCCCGGGACGGGTAGACTGTAAGCCCCGGCAAATGAGACATCGCCGCGAACAGTTCGTCCCGCGACACGCAGATCCGCCGGACACGGCGCTCGAACAGCGGCTGCCGTTCCAGGACCCGGATGGCGGCCTGCTGAGTGAAAGCGTTTACGTTGAAGGGCTGCTTGATCCGCTGGATCATCCCGGTCACCTCCGGACCGGCCAGCATGTAGCCGAGCCGGAGCCCGGCCAGGCCGAAAGCCTTGGAAAAGGTGCGCAGGAGCACCAGCTGCGGGTATTTCGCCAACAGGGACACCGCCGTTTCGCCGCAGAACTCGTAGTAGGCCTCGTCCAGCACCACCACCGTCCCGGTGTTGGCCAAAATTCTCTCCGTCGCCTCCAGGGGAATCGTGTTGCCGGTCGGGTTGTTCGGAGAACACAGCACCACCATTTTAACTCCGGGCCGGGCGGCCGCTTCGGCAACCGCGTCCGGGTCCACGCCGAAATCAGCCTTGCGCGGCAGGAACACCGGCTCGGCTCCCGCGATAACCGCGTGAATCCCGTACATCGCGAAAGTCGGCGTGGAGATCACCACCTTGCCCCCGGCGGCGAAAGCCAGCATCAGGTCGAGGATGAGTTCGTCCGACCCGTTGCCGACCGTGATCCGGTTCCGGTCCACTCCCGTGTACCGGGCCAGGTGCTCCCGCAGTTGCTGCGCCGAAGGGTCCGGATAGCGCCCGAAGGTTTGCCCCCCGACGCTGCCCAGGATCTCTTCAAGGACCTCCTCGGGAAAGTCATAATTATTTTCGTTGGCGTCGAGCTTGACCATTCCGGGATACACCGGAACGTGGTAGGGCTTAAGAGCCAACAGTTCCGAGCGCACCAGTTCATCCATGGGACGCATGGCCTTCATTCCCCCGTTCCCCGTTCACCGACCACCGACCACCCATTTCATTTCCCCCGTTCCCCAAGCCTGACCCGGACCGCCAGGGCGTGGGCCGGCAGTCCCTCCGCCCCGGCCAGTTCGACGGCCTTCGGGCCGAGGTGTTCCAGGCTGCGGCGTGAACAGTGGATCACGTTGATCCGCTTCAAAAAAGTATCCACCCCGAGGCCGGAGAAGAACCGCGCCGTGCCCCCGGTGGGCAGCACGTGGTTCGGCCCGGCGACGTAATCCCCCACCGCCACCGGGGAGTAGGGACCCAAAAACACCGCGCCGGCGTTCCTCACCCGGTCCAACCACTGTTCCGGATCGGCCACCATCAATTCCAGGTGTTCCGGCGCGAAGCAATTGGCCAGCCCGAAGGCCTCGTCCAGGTCGCGGGTCACCACGATCAGGCCGCCGTCGCCGAGGGCTTTCGTCAGAAGCTCCCGCCGCTCCAGCCCGTCCAGGAGGCGGACCACTTCGTCGCGCACCTTGCCGGCCAACTCCCAACTCGGAGTGAGCAGCACGGCGCGCGCCAGCACGTCGTGCTCGGCCTGGGCCAGCAGGTCGGCGGCCGCGTAAACCGGGTCGGCCCCGGCGTCGGCGATGATCAGCACCTCCGAAGGGCCGGCGAGCATGTCGATGTCCACCCGGCCGAACACCTGCTGCTTGGCCACGGTCACATAGATGTTGCCGGGACCCGTGATCTTGTCCACCCGGCGGACGCTCGCCGTCCCGTAGGCCAGGGCGGCCACCGCGTGGGCGCCGCCCACCTTGTATATCTCCCCCACTCCGGCTTCCGCGGCCGCCACCAGGGTGTACGGGTGCATCCCGCCGCCCCGCGCCGGGGGGGTCGCCATCGCGATCTCCTTCACCCCGGCCACTACGGCCGGGATGGCGTTCATCAGCACGGATGACGGGTAGGAAGCCGTGCCGCCGGGAACATAGATGCCGACCCGGTCCAGGGGCCGCACCAACTGGCCGAGCCAGGCGCCCTCTCCGGCATCGAACCAGGAAGACGGCAGCTGCCGGCGGTGAAAGGCCAGAATCCGGTCCCGGGCCAGGCGGATGGTTTCCAGAAAACCGTCGTCCACTTCGCGGTAAGCCAACCGCACCTCGTCCTTGGACACCCGCAGGTCGGCGGGCTCAAGCTCGATACCGTCAAACCGGGCCGTAAAAGCACACAGGGCCTGGTCACCCTCCGCCCGGACCGCTTGAATAATCTCGTCCACCCGGAGCGCAATCTCGTCCGGCACGACGAATTCGCGGGTAAACCCTCTCAGGGCGGCTTCCCCCGCGGCCACCGTCTTGAGCAACACAAAAAGCCCCCTTGGCTCGTCGATAGCACCATTTTACTATACCCGGGCGTAAAAAGGCGAGAAAATTGTCGTGGCCGGAGTTCTTGCCGCAGGAGGTCCAATATGAGCCGGTGGAGCCAAGCGGCGGTCTCCACCGGCTTGAGGCAGACAGCGGGGAAACGCCTCGTTTGAAAAAGGGGGACTGTCCCCCTTTTTTACTCTCGTCGGTTTTTGCCGAGGGCTTTGCGGCCGATGTCCTCCCGGAAATGCATTCCTTCAAAGCTGATCAGCCGCGCCGCCGCGTACGCTTGCCGGATGGCTTCCGGAAGCTCGCCGGCCACGGCGGTCACTCCCAGCACCCGGCCCCCGGCGGTCACCAGCCGCCCGTCCCGCTCGGCCGTACCGGCGTGGAAGACCAGCGTCCCGGTGAGTTCGGCGGCCTCCAGACCCCCAATGACCAGGCCCTTCCGGTAATTTCCAGGGTACCCTCCGGAAGCGAGCACGACGCAAACGGCCGTGCCGGGACGCCACGAAAGGTCGACCTCGTGCAGGCGGCCTTCAATCACCGCCTCGGCGATACCCACCAGGTCGGTTTCCAGCAGGGCCAACAGCGGCTGCGCCTCCGGGTCGCCGAAACGCACATTGTACTCCAGCACCTTCGGTCCTTCGGGCGTGAGCATCAGCCCGGCGTAGAGCACCCCCCGGTAAGGCGTACCGGTCTCCCGGAGTGCGCGTACCGTGGGCGCCAGGATTTCTTCGGTCACCCGGGCGCAGATTTCGGGCGTGCACACCGGTGCGGGGGCATAGGCGCCCATCCCGCCGGTGTTGGGTCCGAGATCATTGTCGAACACCGGCTTGTGGTCTTTAGCCGGCAGCATGGGAAGAATGGTCTGCCCGTCGGTGAACGCCAGGACACTGACCTCCTCGCCGGAAAGCCGTTCCTCCACCACCACGCGGTTTCCGGCCGCGCCGAAAGCCCGAGCCACCATCACCTCTTCCACGGCAGCCAGCGCTTCCTCGACCCGGTCGCACACAATGACACCCTTGCCGGCGGCGAGGCCGTCGGCTTTGACCACGCACGGCCCGTCCAGACGGTGGACGTACGCGCGCGCGGAAGCCGGGTCCTCAAAGGTCCGGTGGGCCGCCGTGGGAATCCCGTAGGCGGCCATCAGGTCCTTGGCAAAGGCCTTGCTGCCCTCCAGCGCCGCCCCCTGGCGGCGGGGCCCGAACACCTTCAGGCCCGCCTCTTCAAACATATCGGCCAGACCGTCCACCAGCGGCGCTTCAGGACCGACAAACGTCAGGTCGACGCCCCGCTTGCGGGCGAGAGCCAGCAGTCCCGGAATGTCGCCGGCCGGCACCGGAACGCACTCGGCCAGCCGCGCCATCCCCGGGTTACCCGGGGCGGCGATGATTTCCCCCACCCGCGGACTCTTGCTCAGTTTCCACACCAGGGCGTGCTCCCGCCCGCCCCCGCCGATCACCAGAATCCTCACCGTCGAGTCTCCTTTAGTGTTTGAAGTGGCGGACGCCGGTGAATACCATGGCGATCCTCCGGCCGTCGGCGGCTTCGATCGACTCCTGGTCCCGCATCGAGCCGCCCGGCTGGACGATGGCCGTAATGCCCGCCTCGGCCGCCGCGACCACAGTATCCGCAAACGGGAAAAAGGCGTCGGACGCCAGCACGGCGCCGAGAGCCTCGCCCCCGGCCTGTTCCAGGGCGATCCGCGCCGCCCCGACCCGGTTCATCTGCCCGGCCCCCACGCCGATAAGCGTCTGCTCACGGGTCACCACGATGGCGTTGGATTTGACGTGCTTGACGATCTTAAAGGCAAACCCCATCTCGGCCAGCTCTTCAGGCGTCGGCGCACGCCGGGTCACCACCCGGAAGTTGGTGAAGGGAAAGAGCTGCCGGTCGGCCTGTTGCACCAAAAGGCCCCCGTTCACCTTCCGGACGTCCATCCAATCCAGGGTCAGCGGAGTGAGGTCCCCGGTTTCGAGCAGACGCAGGTTCTTCTTGGCGCCCAGCACCGTCAGCGCCTCGGGCGTGAACTGCGGGGCGATGACCGCCTCCAGGAAAACCTTGACCACCTCGTGCGCTGTCTCCTCGTCCACCGGGCGGTTAAAGGCGACAATCCCGCCGAAGGCCGATACCTCGTCGGCCGCGAAGGCCCGGCGGTACGCCTCGGCCGGAGACGGCCGGCAGGCCGTTCCGCAAGGGTTGTTATGCTTAACGATCACCGCCGCCGGTTGGCTGAATTCCCGGACCAGCTCCAGGGCGGCATTCAGGTCAAGGATGTTGTTGTACGAAAGCTCCTTGCCCTGCCGCTGCACGGCGGAGGTCACCGATGCCCCCCGCCGGCGCGGGTCGCGGTAGAACGCCGCCTCCTGATGGGGATTCTCACCGTAACGCAAAAGCCCCTTTCGCTCAAACGGCAGCGCGATCTCCGCCGGAAAGAGGTCCTGTTCATCGGCGAACTCGCCCAGGTAAGCGGCGATGACGGCATCGTAGTGGGCGGTGTGGGCAAAGGCCTCCCGGGCCAGGGTCAGGCGCATCCGGTCGTCGACCGTTCCCGCCTTGAGGGCGGCCAGCACTTCCGGATACCGGTCCGGGTTCACGACCACCAGCACGTGCCGGTGATTCTTGGCCGCCGCCCGGAGCATGGCCGGCCCGCCGATGTCGATCTGTTCGACGGCTTCCTCCAGGGTCACGTTCTGCCGGGCGATGGTCTCCTTGAACGGGTAGAGGTTGACCACCACCAGGTCCAGCGGAGCGATCCCGAACTCGGCCAACTGCCCCAAATGCTCGGGCGTGCGCCGCGCCAGGATTCCCCCGTGAATGCGGGGATGCAGCGTTTTCACCCGGCCCCCGAGGATCTCGGGAAACCCGGTGACCTCGGACACTTCCACCACGCGGGAGCCCATCTCCCGGAGCACCCGGGCGGTACCGCCGGTGGAAACGATCTCCATCCCCAGTTCATTCAGGCCCCGAGCCAGCTCGAGCAACCCCCGCTTGTCGGAAACACTGATCAGTGCCCGCTGTGCCGCCATTTGGCTTCCACCCTCCTTGATGATTACCGGCGGTCCCGCCGCAACGTCACGAATTCCTTGGGATAGATCTGCACCCGGCGGCCATCCAGCTCCAGGCGCCCCTCCAGGTACAACTGAACGGCTTCCAGGTAAATACGGTGTTCCTGCTCCAGAATCCGTTCGGACAAGCTCTCGACCGTATCGTCGTGGCGCACGGGCACCACGGCCTGCATAATAATCGGGCCGTCATCAACTTCTTGATCCACAAAGTGCACGGTGCAGCCGGTATAGCGCACACCATGCTCCAAGGCCTGCCGCTGGGCTTCAGTCCCCGGAAAAGCCGGCAGCAGGGAAGGGTGGATGTTCATGATCCGGTTTTTGTAAGCGTTCAGGAAGACCGGGGTCAGGATGCGCATGAACCCGGCCAAGCACACCAATTCCACTTCGTACCGCTCCAAAATGGAGATTATCCGGCGCTCCGCACTCTCTCTATCCGGAAAAGCACCGTAATCGACAAAGAACTCGGAAATGCCGGCCTGGCGGGCCCGTTCCCGGGCTTGCGCCCCGGCTTTGTCGACCACCACCACGGTGACTTGTGCCTCCAGATCGCCTCTTCTGGTGGAGTCGATCATCGCCTGCAGGTTGGTGCCCCGGCCCGAAGCCAACACTCCCAGTCTCAGTTTCATCGCCGGCAACCCCCTCTAAAGAGGTGTAAGCTGACATCCATGTGCGCGGGCAGCACCAGTATGAAGCGTTTCATCGCCGGTAACCCCCTCTTGGAGAGGTGTTTTCTATTTCCTCTTCCTCCCTGCTGCGGCCGCTGCCGTCGGAGTTTCATCGCCGGTGACCCCTTCTAGAGAGGTGCAAGGCAAGAAGTTGAGGGCGGTAATCAGGCCGATAAAACACCGGCCGGACGCTTTTACCCGGCGGTTATTCTAACCCAACTGCACCTCGTTTTGACCCCGTACTACCTCTCCGATCAGGAAGGCCGGTTCCCGGTGTTCCCGCAACGCCGCGATCACCTGGTCGGCCTCGGCGGGCGGCACCACCAGCACGAAACCAATTCCCATATTAAACGTCCGGTACATTTCGGATTCCTCAACCCGGCCCAGTTCCTGAATCAGGTTGAAAATGCCCGGCACCGGCCAAGCTCTCCGGCGCAGCCGGACGGCCACGCCCCGGGGCAGAATGCGCGGAATGTTCTCCAAAAGCCCTCCCCCGGTGATGTGGGCCATGCCCCGCACCTTGAACCGCTTCAGGACGGACAGCACGGGCCGCACGTAGATCCGGGTGGGCACTAAAAGTTCTTCGCCCACCGTCCGGCCCAGGGAAGGGAGGTAGTTGTCGATTTCGTAATTCGCCAGGTCAAAAAGCACTCTCCGGGCCAGCGAGTAACCGTTTGAGTGCAGCCCGGCGGAGGCGCAGCCAATCAAGATGTCTCCGGCACGGATGTCCGCCCCGCTGATCACCCGGCTTCGTTCGACCACGCCCACCGCGAAGCCGGCCAGGTCATACTCGTCCGGGGCGTAGAAACCGGGCATCTCGGCCGTCTCCCCGCCGATAAGCGCGCAGCCGGCCTTGCGGCAGCCCCACGACACGCCCTCGATAATCGCAGCCACCTTTTCGGGTTCCAGGCGGCCGACGGCGAGGTAGTCCAGGAAAAACAGCGGTTCGGCCCCGTGCACCAGGATATCGTTCACGCACATGGCCACCAGGTCGATGCCTACCGTATCGTGGCGGTCCGCCATAAAGGCCACGCGCAGTTTGGTGCCCACCCCGTCGGTTCCGGAAACCAGCACCGGTTCCCGGTACTTCTCGGTGTCCAGCGCGAAAAGACCGCCGAATCCCCCGATATCGGTCAGGACTCCAGGCCTGAAAGTCCGGCGGACCGCCTGGCGCATGAGTTCAACGGCCCGGTTCGCGGCCGCGATATCCACGCCGGCCTCGGCGTAGGTCAAACCCTTTTCATTCTTTTTCATTTTGCGCCTCAGCCTCTATTTGCATTGGTAGATTGTACAGCCGCCCCCGCCGTCGACCGGGACCGGGTAGCGGCCGTCGAAGCAGGCCGCGCAAAAATTGCGCCCGTAGTCCCCGAACGGCGCCAACAGTCCCTCCAGGCTGAGGTAGGCCAGAGTATCGGCGCCGGTGAACTTGCGGATTTCCTCCATCTCTTTCTCCGCGGCGATCAACTCCTTCCGGTTCGAAGTGTCGATGCCGTAATAGCAGGGGTGGGTGATCGGCGGCGAACTTAAGCGCAGGTGAATCTCGCGCGCTCCCGCTTTCCGCAGCATCCGCACAATCTTGCCGCTGGTCGTGCCGCGCACCAGGGAGTCGTCCACCAGGACCACCCGCTTCCCGTCGAGCACTTCCCGGATCGGATTCAGCTTCAAACGGACCCCCAGATCACGCTGATTCTGGGAGGGCTGAATGAAAGTCCGGCCGATGTAGCGGTTCTTCATCAAGCCTTCCTCCAGCGGGATGCCCGCACCGTCCGCGTAGCCGCGGGCGGCCGGGATTCCGGAGTCGGGCACGGGGAGCACGATGTCGGCGTCCGCCGGGCACTCCCGGGCCAACTGCTCGCCCAGTTTGCGGCGGATCCGGTTCACGTTGAAGCCGTCGATGCAGCTGTCCGCCCGGGCGAAGTAGATGTATTCGAACACGCAGTGCGCCCGGCGTTCCCGTACGGCGGCCTGGATGGAGTCCATCCCGTTCCGGTCCAGGACCACGATCTCCCCCGGCGCCACGTCCCGAACGAAACGAGCGCCGACGGTGTCCAGGGCGCAGGATTCGGACGCGACCACCACGGCGTTTTCCAACTCGCCGAGACACAAGGGGCGAAAGCCGTACGGGTCGCGCACGGCCAGCAACTGGTTTTCGGCCAGGATCACCAGGGAATAGGCGCCCTGGATCTCGCGGACACACTGCGCCAGCGCCTCTTCCAGGTCGTGCCCGCGGCTGCGGGCGATCAGGTTGACGATCACCTCGCTGTCCGTGGTCGTTTGAAAGACGGCGCCTTCGGCGGCCAGCCGGCGGCGCAGGGTTTCGGTGTTGGTGAGGTTCCCGTTGTGGGCCAGCCCGATCTGGCCCCGCCCGTAGTGAAACACCAGGGGCTGGGCGTTGACCGGATGGCTGGCTCCGGTGGTCGAATAGCGGACATGGCCGATGGCCAGGTGCCCGCGCAAGTCGTTGATCACCCGGTCATTGAACACTTCCGGGACCAGGCCCATCCCCTTGTGCAAGTCGATGCGCCACCCGTCGGCCACCGCCATCCCCGCGCTTTCCTGCCCACGGTGCTGAAGGGCGTACAGCCCGTAAAAGGTCAACCGGGCCACGTCCAGTCCGGGCCCGTAAATACCGAACACACCGCAGTAGTGCCGCGGCCGGTCTTCGGTGCGCAACTTGAAACCCCACCCCTATCCGGTCAGGCGCCTCATTATCTCGGCGTAGGCTTCCTCCACGCCGCCCAGGTCACGGCGAAACCGGTCCTTGTCGAGCTTGTTCTTGGTGTCGTGGTCCCACAGCCGACAGGTGTCCGGCGAAATCTCGTCGGCAAGCACCAGCCGCCCGCCGTCCAGCGTCCGCCCGAACTCCAGCTTAAAGTCTACCAGGTCGATCCCCCGCCCGGCCAGGTACTCCGTTAAGACCCGGTTCACGACCAGCGCTTGGGCCCGCATGGCCTCGACCTCTTCGGGCGCGGCCAAGCCCAGGAGCCGGATGTGGTCGTCGTTGATCAGCGGGTCGTGCAACTCGTCACTCTTGTAATAGGTCTCCACCACCGGTTGGTCCAGGACCAGGCCCTCCTCCAGCCCCAGGCGCTTCGCCAGGCTGCCGGCGGTGATGTTCCGCACCACCACTTCCAGGGCGATGATCCGCACCGCCCGGACGACCATCTCCCGGTCGCTCACCAGTTCCACGAAGTGCGTCGGTACTCCGCGGCCCTCCAACAACTGGAACAAGTGCGCCGACACCCGGTTGTTCACGACACCCTTGCCCATGATCGTGCCTTTCTTCAGGCCGTCGAAAGCCGTGGCGTCGTCCTTGTATTCCACCAGGTAGAGCCCCGGGTCGGACGTCCGGTAGATCTTCTTGGCCTTACCCTCGTACAGAAATTCTCCCTTTTCCAAGCCGATCCTCCATACTCATCGTTATTCATCGTTGTTTATTCGGACAGCCCGAACCGGCCGTAAATTCGGCCGATCCGCCGGGTAAAATAGCCGTAGTCAAACAGCGTGTCCAGCTCGTGAGCCTCCAGGACGGCCCGCACCCCGGGATCTTCGCCCAGCAGTTCCCGCAAGGGGCGCCCGGTTTCCCAACAGCGCATGGCGTTGTCCTGCACCAGCGCGTAAGCCTCTTCCCGGGAAAGCCCCTTCTCGACCAGGGCTAGGAGCACCCGCTGGGAAAACACCAGCCCGTGGGTGCGCTCCAGGTTCCGGCGCATGTTCTCCGGGTACACCAGGAGGTCGGCGGCCACGTCCGTGAACCGGAAGACCATGTAGTCCAACACCGTGGTGCTGTCCGGAATCACCACCCGCTCCGCCGAGGAATGGGAGATGTCCCGCTCGTGCCAGAGGGCCACGTTTTCAAGCCCCACCACCGCGTTCGCCCGCAGGAGCCTGGCCAGGCCCGAGATCCGCTCGCAAACGATGGGGTTGCGCTTGTGGGGCATCGCCGAGGACCCCTTCTGCCCGGCCCGGAAAGGCTCCTCCACCTCCCGCAGGTCGGTGCGCTGCAGGTTCCTGACCTCCACCGCGAATTTCTCCAACCCGCTCCCGATGACGGCCAACGCCGCCAGGAAGGCGGCATGCCGGTCCCGCTGGACCACCTGGGTGGACACCTTCTCCGGAGTCAGGCCCAACCGGGCGCAGACGTACTCCTCCACAAAGGGGTCGACCGTCGAGTAGGTGCCCACCGCCCCGGCGAGCTTACCCACGCTGATCTCGGCGACCGCCCGGTCCATCCGTTCCAGCCCCCGCTCCACCTCGGCCGCCCAGAGCAAAAACTTCAGGCCCAACGTGGTCGGCTCGGCGTGGACGCCGTGCGTCCGGCCGGGCATCAGGGTGTCCCGGTGCGCCGCGGCCTGCCGCAGGAGCACCGCGTGCAGCTTCTCCAGGCGCCCCCGGATCAAAAGGCCCGCCTCGCGCATCCGCACGGCCAGCGCCGTATCCACCACGTCCGACGAAGTAAGCCCCAGGTGCAGGTAGCGGGCTTCAGCGCCCACGTATTCCCCGACGCAGGTCAGGAAGGCGATCACGTCGTGGCGGGTCGTCTTTTCGATCTCCAAGATCCGGGCCGCGTCGAAGCCGGCCCGCTCCCGGATCACCCGCACGGCCTCCAGGGGCACCTGGCCCAGTTCGGCCATGGCTTCGGCCGCCAGCACCTCTATTTCCAGCCACTTGGCGAAACGGTTTTCGTCCGACCAAATCCGGTCCATTTCCGGCAAGGTGTACCGTGCAATCACCGGCGCCTCACTCCCACTCTATGGTTCCCGGCGGCTTGGACGTGATGTCGTACACCACCCGGTTGATGCCTTTCACCTCGTTGACCAGCCGCCGCGACATCGCTTCCAGCACTTCGTACGGCAACCGCACCCAGTCGGCGGTCATGGCGTCTACACTCTCCACCGCCCGGATCACAATCGTGTAGCCGTAAGTCCGCTCATCCCCCATCACGCCCACGCTCCGAATGGGAGGCAGGACGGCGAAGGACTGCCAGATCTGCCGGTACAGCCCGGCCCGCCGGATCTCCTCGTCCACAACCGCGTCGGCCGCCCGCAGAAGCTCCAGTTTCTCCCGGGTGACCTCGCCCAGCACGCGCACCGCCAGCCCGGGCCCCGGGAAAGGCTGCCGCCACACGATCTCTTCCGGCAGGCCCAATTCTTCACCAAGCACTCGCACTTCATCCTTGAAAAGCCAACGCAATGGTTCAATCAGCCGGAAGCGCATGTCTTCGGGAAGCCCCCCGACGTTGTGGTGGGTCTTGATCACCGCCCCGGTGGCCGTCCCGCTCTCCACCACGTCCGGGTAGATGGTCCCCTGGACCAAAAAGTCGATCGGGCCGAGCTTGGCCGCTTCCTCCTCAAAGACCCGAATGAACTCGGTCCCGATAATCCGCCGTTTCGCCTCCGGGTCTTCCACCCCGGCCAAGCGGCCCAAGAAACGGTCCCGGGCCTCCACATGCACCAGCCGCATCCCAAAACGGCGCGCAAAGGTCTCCCGCACCTGTTCGGACTCACCCTGCCGCAACAGGCCGTGATCGACGAACACGCAGGTCAGCCGGTCCCCCACGGCCCGGTGCACCAGTGCCGCCGCCACCGACGAGTCCACGCCCCCGCTTAAGGCGCACAATACCCGTCCGTCACCGGCCTCCCGCCGGATCTGACCGACCGCGTCTTCCAAGAACGAGGACATGGTCCAGTCCCCACGGCAACCGCACACCTCGCAAAGAAACTGCTGCAGAATCTGAACGCCCCGGGGGGTATGCCGCACCTCGGGGTGGAATTGCAGCCCGAACAATTTTCGGTCCGGATCGGCCATCGCCGCTACGGGAGAGTGGGCGGTGCGCGCCGTCACCGCAAAGCCCGGGGGCGGCGCGTCCACCCGGTCGCCGTGGCTCATCCAGCACCGTTCACGGTCCTCCAGTCCCCGGAACAGGCCGGCGCGCGCCAGCACCTCCAGCTCGGTCTTCCCGTATTCCCGTTGCTGGGCCGGCGACACTGTGCCGCCAAGCTGGCGGGCCATCAGTTGCATGCCGTAGCAGATCCCCAGGATGGGGATCCCGGCGTGGTACAGCGAAACCGCGCACTGGGGCGCGCCCTCTTGGTGGACGCTCGACGGGCCGCCGGAAAAGACAATCCCCTTGGGCCGCCGGGCGACGATGTCCTCCACGGGGGTATGGTAGGGCAGGATTTCACAATAAACCCGGCACTCTCTAATCCGCCGGGCGATCAGCTGAGTGTACTGCCCGCCGAAGTCGAGTACCAGCACAAACTCATCAACGGGTGCCTGCACGGGGGAACCTCCTTGGGGGATAGAATATAGAATTCATTCCGGCTCTCATTCCGACTTCTGACTTCCGGCTTCCAACTTCTTTTTCCCATAGACCTCCGGCTTCAGCACCCAGACGTCGGGGAGGTTACGGTAGAGCCCCGCGTAGTCCAGCCCGTACCCGACCACGAACTCATCAGGAATCGAAAAGCCCAGGTAATCGACCGGCACCTCCGCCCGCCGCCGGTCGGGCTTGTCAAACAGCACACAGACCCGCAGGCTGGCCGGGCTCCGGGTGCGGAGAGTCTCCAGCAGGTAGTTCAGGGTGAGGCCGGTGTCGACGATGTCCTCGATCAGGAGTACGTCCTGGCCCTCGATGCTCTCATCCAGATCTTTGAGGATGCGAACCACCCCGGATGAGGAAGGGGAAAGGCCGTAGCTGGCTACGGCCATGAAATCGAAGGAGACGGGTATGGAAACGGCCCGGACCAGATCAGCCATAAAGATGGTGGAACCCTTCAGGATGCCGACGGTCAAGAGGCGCTTTCCCGCGTAGTCCCTGGAGATTCTCCAGCCCAATTCGGCGACCTTGGCCTCGATATCCCGCCCCGGAACCAGAATCCGGTCCAGGTCGGCGTGCATGCGTTCATCTCCGTTCACGCGCGAAATAACGGGAAAAATCTGGCCTGATTATAGCAGGAAAAACGCCCGGATGTCAACGCAACCGGGCGCCGGGCGCCGGAGAAGCAGCGCAGCTGGAATACCGCTTGAGGAGCCGTATTCCCACCTACCCTGAAAATCCCCTCTCCCTCTGGGAGAGGGTCAGGGTGAGGGGTATTTTCATCCTTCCGATGGTGCCGCTAGAGCGGCATGGTTGTCTATTCTTTCTTCTCTTCGGGCGCCGTATCAGGCGGTTCAATCACGATCTTGCCGTTGTGATCCCAGAGCTCAATTTCCACCAGCAGCCGTTGGCCCTGAGCGCTCTTGCTCTCCGCGGAGACCTCGGCCTTGGTGATCAGGTGGTCGCGGGAGTCGATCCACAGCCGGTAGTCAAAGTTCACAAACTGCATCTCGAGGAAGGGGTTCATCACCGTCGGGCTGAATGTCAGAATTTCGTTGGTCCGGCCGATCCGTCCGTCCCGGCCTTCGTACGATACTTCGAGCACGTCCTTGAAATTGAACAGGCTTAGGGGGTTCAGTTCGGTGATAAAGAGTTCCGACTGGGCCAGACGGTTGCCCTTCAAAACCATCCACTTCTCGGTGATCTGGTCCCGCATGTAGGTGGTGTCGTCGATCTGAACCAGTTCAATCGGGCTGTTGATCAGGGTGCCCTTGATTTGGGTCCGGCCGGGCACGACCGTGGCCCCTTCAACCTTGCTGAAGTAACGCGGTTCTTCACCAGGCGTCTCAAGGCGGGAGTCGATGCGGAACCGGTACGATTCGCTGGCCCTGGTCTTTTCCAGAGCTTCGGCCAGCAGCGCTTCTCTCTCCAGCCCCGAAGCCGGGAGCAAACCCTTTAGCACCCAGAACGCCAGGATCAGCACCGCCACCGCCGCCGCCAGCATCAGCCAGAGCCTTTTCCGCGGCATCACCACCCACCGCATCCGGACACCCCCCGCCGAAATTTGCGCGCCCTGCCGCGCTCAAGGCTTAGACCCGGACAACGAGGTTGACCTGTTTGAGTCTCCGGCCCACCGAAATTTGCGCGCCCTGCTGCGCTCAAGGCTTAGACATAAATACGCAGGACGGGCGGTGAATATGCCGGGGCGTCCAACAAGCGCCACCTTTATCCGCCGGTTGTTTTGCGTTATAATTGAACAGGGACAATTCCGGCCGTGAAGTCAATCTGTACGAGGAGGTCCCGCGACTTGCCCAGAATCCTGCCCATCCGGGGACTGCGCTACAACCCGGCAGTGGTCGAAGACCTGTCCCTGGTCGTTACGCCACCCTACGACGTAATCGACGAGGAAGCCCAAACCCGCTATTACGGTCGAAACCCGTACAATATCATCCGGCTGGAATACAACCGCATTTATCCCGGGGACAGCGAGGCCGACAACCGGTACACCCGGGCCGCGTCCACCTTCCGTCAGTGGCGCCGCGAAGGCGTATTGGTGCGTGAGGAGCAGCCGGCCCTGTACCTGTACGAACAGGAATTCACGCTGCGCGGGCGGACGCTAAAACGCCGCGGTTTCTTCTGTGCCCTCTATCTGGAGCCCTACAGCACCGGTTCGGTGCGCCCGCACGAGGAAACCCTGGCCGGAGCCAAGCAGGACCGCCTGAAACTGTTGCGCGCCTGCCGGGCGAATTTCAGTCCGATTTTCGGTATGTACGCCGAAAAGGAACTGGCTGCGGTAGAGACCCTGATGGAGGCCGCCGCACCCGAACCAGCCGCTGATTTCCGCGATGAGCAGGGCCAGACGCACCGGCTCTGGCCGGTCAGCGACCCCCGGGCCATCAACCAAGTGCTGTTCGCGCTGGAAAAGCACCCCGTGTTCTTGGCCGACGGCCACCACCGGTACGAAACCGCCCTGGCCTACCGTGATGAACTCGGCGCCCCCGGCCTGCACAACTGCGTGCTGACCGTGCTGGTCAGCCTGTACGACCCCGGGCTGGTGATCCTCCCCACCCACCGCCTGGTCAAGAACCGGCGTGGCCTGGACGCGGCCACTCTGTCGGCTGCGCTGGAGACCCACTTCGAGGTGCAACCGTACCCGGCGGCAACCGCCGACTTCAGAGTCTTCATGGCGGAGCTGGAAAGCCGTCCGCCCTACACCTTCGGGCTCTACACCGGGGCCGGCCGCCTGCACTTCGTGACCTTGAGACCGGAACTAGATTTGGAACTCCTGATGCCGGCCGACCGCTCGCCCAACTGGCGGCGGCTGGAGGTATCCGTCCTGCACCACCTTGTTCTGGAAAAGCTCCTGGGCATCGGCGGCGCTGAGCGCGCCCACGGGGACCACCTCAAGTACACCCGGGAGGAGGAGGGCGCACTGGCCCGCGTCGACGCCGGGGAGTATGATTTCGCCTTCTTCCTGAACCCGCCCCGGGTCGAGGAACTGGTGGCCGTGGCCGAGGACGGGGAACGCATGCCCCAAAAGTCCACCTACTTCTACCCGAAGCTCAGCACCGGGCTTGTGATCAACGCCTTCGACTGACCTTCATTTTTTAGAAGGAATCAGCGTTCCGGATGTGGAATGACCGGGTGAAATGCCGGCACGAAGCCGCATCCCGGTGCATGGAAAGCGCTCCCACCCGGACGGCAAGCAAAAGCGCAAAAACGGAGGGACCACGAAGGTTCCGGCCCGCCGAAGCGGGCCAGCATCTCGTGGCCTTTTGTTTTCGGGCCAGAAAAAAAATCCTTAAATTAGAAAGCTGTGCCAAAGTGGTGAAACCAACTAAACCGAAAGAGTGGTATGCGTTGACAAAGAAATTCCTTAATGAGAAAGGTGTGCCAAAGTAGTGGAACGCAGGGGATCGAGCCGGTGTATAAACGCGGGGTGGAAGGTGCTCCGGCTGGCAGTGGTGCTGCTGATCGCCCTGGCCGCCGCCGACCCGGCCTGGGCCCACCGCGTACTGATCCGAGAGGAAGAGCCGGGCGTACTGCGCACCTATTACGAAGGTGAAATCCCGTCCCCGTCGGCCGTGGTGAAACTGTACGATGCCGGGGAGGCACTGCTCCTGGAGGGGCGGGTGGACGCACAGGGGTTTTTCCGCTATGACCGCACCCGGTTTCCGGCGGCGAAGGCCGTGGTTGACGACGGGATGGGACACCGGGCCGTCATCCGTCTGGAAGCAGCCCCCCCAGCGGAGATTCCCCCGGGAGAAAAAAGGGTTGACAACCCCCCTTTTGTCGATGCGGATGGGGAGAACGGACGCTATAAGGATACGGCCCCCCCGGCGGAAATTCCCCTGGTGGTCAGGACCGTGTTCGGCCTTGCCCTTCTGCTTTTCATCCTGTCGTTCTCCCGCTACTGTTCACGCCGCAGAAAACGCGCCCCGGCCCCATCCCCTTCTCAACCGGTAAAAAAGGGGCCGCCCTGACCGGAGGGCCGCCCCTTGCATTGATCTTTAGAAACTCCAATCCAACTGATTATTGTCCAAGAAGCTCAGTGACCTTGTTCGCCGGTCGGCGAACCGCCATTGTTTAGCGGTGAGGGTTTACAGCAGGTCCGCCTTCGCCAGCGCCCGCTTGAGCAACACCGCGGCCTGCGCCCGGGTGAGCCTGTCGGCGGGAGCAAGCTTTCCTTCCGGGGTTCCGCCGATGATCCCGGTTTGCGCCGCCGCGGCCATTGTGGTGCGCGCCCAAGCACCCACTGCACCGGCATCGCGGTAGGATTCCAGGATGCTTTCCGGCGCCGGGGGCACCTCGACGCCCAGGCGCTTAAGGAGCCTGACCGTCAGAACCGCGGCCTCCTCACGGGTGATGCTCCTCTCCGGCCCGAAGGTTCCGTCCGCGTAACCGCCCACGAGCCCCGCCGCTGCGGCGGTACTCACCGCTTGGGCGTACCAGGCGCCGGAAGGTATGTCCGTGAAGGTTTTTGCCACCGCGTCCTGTGCTTTGTGCCCGGCGAACTCCAGGGCATTGACCACCATGGCGGCGAACTCCGCCCGGGTGACGGTTCTGTCCGGGGCAAAACTGCCGCCGGGCAGGCCGCTTACAATATACCGCGTGCTCAGTACATGGATATCGTTGGTTGCCCAATGGACCGCTAAGTCGCTGAAGGTACGAACATTTTCAAACACGGCGTAGCGGGAAAAGCCCGTGAGCCTGACCCGGACGGTGTTGGTGGCGGTGTCCGCCCTGCCCCCCACATAGCGCCACCTTCCATTCTCCCACCGGTAGATCCCCAGGCGGGAGGGGTTCTGCACCCGCTGCGGGTCGTAAGGCAAAATCAGGTGGCGTTCTCCTTCCAGGCCCACTTCGCGGTTATCCTGTTTTACGCGGGCGCTAACCTCCACATCCGCACCGGCCGGCCGGAGGTGCGCCGGAGATGGCGGCAAATCACCCACGCCCGGAGTAACGCTAATGACAATCATGCTGCCGGCATCTTGCTCCAGGACGGCCTGTGCCAGACGGGGCGGGAGAACAACCGCGGCTTGCGGGGTATTGATCCGCACTTCGCGGCCAAGATCCCGCATTCCCTCAAGAGCGTCCGCGCCCACCGTCACGCCCTGTTCGGCTTCCTCGGCGGAAAAGTCCTCCGTAAAGGCCGCGCCCGTTGCTCCCCGGACGTCCGTCGCGGTAACAGCCGGAGCGGCAGGCGGCACAACAAGCGGCACGGCAGGGGTTACATCGCCCCAGTCGCCCGGGGAGGGCGGGGCAGCAGCCGGAACTGTTACGGTTATCGTACTGGTCGCGGTATGGTTGCCGTCAACCGTAGTGGCGGTGATCACGGCATTGCCGGCCGCAACACCGGTGACAGTAGCGAGCCGGCCGTCGCCGTCGTAAACTACCGTGGCTACCGTTGTATTGCCGGATGTCCAGGTGACGGCCTTGTTCGTGGCGTCCGCAGGCACTACCGTGGCGGTAAGCTGCCGGGTGGCGCCGACATTGATGGTGGCTGCAGCCGGCGCTACCGTCACGCTGGTGACAGGAACTTCTACAACAATAGTCGCTGTGGCTGTGCCAACATTGCCAGCTGTATCAGTGGCAGTAGCAGTGATGTTATTTGTGCCTGTTACTAAGGTTGCTACAACATTCCAGGTCGTGTCAGTTGGATAGGTGTCCCTGCCAGGATTATTTGTCAGTGATTGACGGGATAAGATGGCAGGGATAAGTAGTTGAGGGAGCGAAATGCAGAAATCAGGCCATAGACCTGGTTTTTTTATTTGTGGAGAGAAATAACC